>JAVZPJ010000002.1:0-120207 GCA_038881635.1 Sulfolobales archaeon
AGCTCTTCTAAGAGGAGATCTAGAAGGTGTCATAGCAGATCTAGGGTGTGGAACCGGTAGAATAAGTCTCGCAGCAGGATTAGCTGGTGGTAGCAGGATTCTCTGTATAGACATCTCATGTGATGATCTTAAAACAGCGTGGGATGTGTTCAAGAAATTTAACATTGATGATGCTATAGATATAATATGTTGGGATCTTATGAAAGACCTAGAGTTGAAAGTAGATACTGTTATTATGAACCCACCTTTTGGAGTTTATAGAAGAGGTTATGACATGATCTTTCTAGAGAGAGCTTGGAGTATTGCTAGAAGATCTATATATAGCATTCATAAGTATAACAAGAGATCTCTAGAGCTAATCGCTAGAAGAGCTCTCAACAGAGGTTTTGATACAATGATCTTAGATATTCTAGATATAGAGATTCCCGCAATTTTTCATACACATAGAAGAAGAATCTACAGGTTTAAAGTAGCTGTCATCTATATGAAGAGGAGGTATTCATAGTAGCATACTCATAAAGCTTATCTCTTAAAGACATTATCTCTTCAGAGATCTTTTTAACTCTGCTTAGAATACTCTCAAGATCTGGAGGTGCCTCCTCACCTATAAACTTCTTGATCTTCGTGTACGCAGATTCTCTATACTTAGTCTCCATCCTTCTCACCTCACCTCCTGATCTTATTAAGACATTCTTTTCTCTGATACTCTCACCTATCACCTCAATTCTAACTCCAATACTTCTTCCGAATTCTATTATCTCATCTGCATGTTCTCTCCTGACAGCCATTACTATGCTATCTAGAGACACTCCCAGAGGATCTATTTGATGTTTTTCCAGCATCATTCTAATACTAGGATCTATAAGATCTATTATTCTATCATATTCTACTATAAATCCAACTCCTGCAGTCTTTGATATTTCATTCAGATCACCTCTTAAACCTCCGTTAGTTACATCAAACATAGAATCTATGAGATCTATTTTATCAGAGCTTACTATACTTTTCAGAAGCCTTAGAGTTCTGAAGTTAATTGTTTTCAAAGCGATCTCATACTCTCCGGAGAATATAGCTGTAGTTGCAATAGTACCACCACCAGATCCCTCGCTCATTAAAAGTACATGTCCAGGTTCTATTTGCTTCCTTGATTTAGGTCTTCTATAACTCTCTCCAACAGCGAAGACAGTTCCTACAATTCTTCTTCCAATAACCATGTCTCCACCCATTCTAAGAGTAGATCCTCCAAGTATTGGAGCTTCAAGAAATCTAGATACCGCGGCAACCCCTGCCTCTAGTTCGAGCAGATATGATATGTCTCCATCATCTGATATTCTCAGATCTAGTAGAAAACCTCTTACAACACCACCTTTAACCATTACATCTCTAGCTGCAGCTCTAGCAGCGTGAAATCCTGCTAGCAGGGGGAAGTAAGCTAATCTACTATGGATCCCATCAACAGCTGTTATAATCCATTTATCCCCGCTCTTGAACCAGCCTGCGTCATCAAGATCTCCTGAAGATCCCTCTACACTGACGCTGTTAAATCCTGCGAGAAGTCTGTGAAAGAAGAAATCTCCGAAACCTCTTGAACCCACACCCATTAATCCTGCTGATACACCTGATTCCTTAGAACAAAAGAAATCTCTGGAAGAACCTTCACAAGATTTTAGACTGTTTAAGACTTCCTCAAGAATTATCTCTGCAATCTTTTCAGAAGCTGATCTGGGTATTCTCTTGTAGAAGAGCATCTCCTCGCAGAGTTTATTAATTATCTCTTTGCGTTCTACTCCTCTCTCGAGCATTATTCTTACGATACCTTCTAAATCACTCATTAGAACCCCATATAGATGATTATACCTACACTTATTATTTAAAAGAAAGTCTTGTCACAGCCTTTGATTAGATATGAAGTCTAAAGCATTTCTAGGTGAGGAGCTTACAAGATCTATAGCCATGATCATTATAAGAAGAGTAGCTGGGTTCAAAGAAGAAGATCTGATTTTAAAAGATTCTTCAGAACGCAGTAGAGAGATTATAAAAATCATTATAGACAGGATCTCTGAAACCATAATCATTAGAACTTCCAACGGTATCTACTGTAGACTCTGCGGTAGAGGACCTCTCAGTAGAAGAGGTGTCTATCTTCATATGAGAAGAGTTCATCTAGATGATATTATAAGGATTATTAATGAAGAGTATGATAGTATTGTTAGAACATACTGAGATCATCTGATTCCTTAGATCTTTATTAGCTGAGAGATCATGATTTCACATGAAAAAGAATTTCATCTCTCTCGATCATATGTATTCATACACGAGATCTTCTAACCTCTGAAACTCACTAGATCTCCTGTCTCTAGGTCTGGGTATGTCTATGTTCAAGATCTTTGAAATCCTACCCGGTCTTGGTGTGAATATAACAACACGATCGCTTAATAGAAGAGCTTCATCCACGTTATGAGTTACCAATATAATAGATCTTACAGATGTCGCACCCGAGAGCCATATATCCATGATCTCAGATCTAAGGTTCTCAGCAGTTAGAGGATCCAAGTGGGAGAAGGGTTCATCTAGTAGAAGTATCGTAGGTTCAACAGCTAGAGCTCTTGCAATGTTAACCCTCTGTCTCATACCACCACTCAGCTCATGAGGATAGAAGTTTTCGAATTCTAGTAATCCTACTAAACTTAGGTATTTCCTCGCTGTCTCATATGCTTCTTCTCTTCTCATACCATTAGCTCTTAGCGGTAGTGCAACGTTATCAAGTACTGTCATCCACGGTAGCAGTGTTGGGAATTGAAATACGAATCCTATCTTTATATCCTTATGATGATATATGATCTCTCCTGAGTCATATTTTTCAATTCCTGCAATTATCTTCAGAAGAGTGGTTTTCCCAGATCCTGAAGGTCCTATTATACTTGTAAAGTCTTCGCATATATCTAGAGAGATGTTTTCTAAAACCTTGATCTCCCTATCCTTCTCTTTATAATTCTTGCTGATATTTCTAAGGCTCATTAGAACAGGTTTCATTACTACTCCACAGGAAATCTTCTTGAGAGACTCTTAAAAATCTGTCTCCAGAAAATCTTGTTTATAAATATGATCGTTAGAGATAGTATAAGTACGAGTATTATAAGCTCTCCTATATCGCCTCTTTCAGAAGCTTTAACCATGAGAGCTCCTATTCCTCCAAGATCTATATTCATATTCTCCGTTGAGAAGTATTCTGCTGCAATGGTTGAATTCCACGCTCCACCCCATGAGCTAAGCATGCCTGAAGAGATTGATGGTATTAGCATAGGTATGAATATAGATCTGATGAAGTATACTCTTTTGATTCTATACACATCAGCCAGATCTATGAAGTCTCTTCTTAAGCTGGAGAGTCCGAAGATCAGTATACTGAAGAAAGAGTACCAGAGAGATCCCTGTAGGAATACTACTAGAGATACAGTGTATGCTCCATACACACTCTTCTCCGCGAGTGATGATAGAATAGGCCACCACAGTATTGCAGGTATTGATGCTAGAACTTCTCCTGATAGAACTATATACCTCGAAACATGTCTCATAGATCTATATGAGAAGTATGCTAAGAAGAGCGAGATAATGAGTGAGAGGAATAGCACGCCTAAGACTCTGCCTAGACTGAGTAGAAGATTGAAGATCACATCTTCAGGACTTATATTTGGCAGGATTATAACACCACCTATACTCATGCTATAATATCTTTCTCTCCATAGGAAGAAGAGAACGATAGATAATATTATCATTGCTAGTGTTATTCTGTGTGTTCTGATGAAAATATAGGGTGTATTTGATGAGATTCTTTCTAGAGATCTCATAATACTAATGTTAGATGTTTCCATAAGTGATACCACATGATCATATGCTTGAACAAAGAATCTTCTCACATACCTGTATATTATGTTAACAGATATAACTCCTGCAAAACCTGCTTCTTCAGACATAGGATTCCATAAGAATATGTAGGTAGATACGATGGCTATGAGGAGAACTCCTATGGCCAGATACATTCTCATTAGATCTCCTGCTTCAAAGGCGTTCACAATATAAGATCCTATTCCTAGAACTTTGATCTCAGTGGTGCCGGCAGTAATAATCTCTGCAGATGTTATGAAGAACCATCCACCAGCCCATGATATAGTGCTATTTGCGGCTATAGCTTTGATAGATGCAGGTATGTAGATCCTGAAAAAAGTTGTTGCGGGGCTGAACCTATATACTCTAACAAGGTCATATATTGAAGGATCGAGACTTTTTATAGAGGAGTACACGCCGAAGATCATGTTCCATATCATGCTTGTCACTATAAGAAATATTATGGCTAGCTCCACACCTAGGAAACCTGGTAGAGTTCTTATAAGAAGTAATAATGCTATGGGGAAGAAACCTAGTATAGGTATTGATTGTAGCACGTCTAAGACTGGTAGTAGGAGTGATTCTATGTATTTGTTTCTAGCCATTGCAACACCTATTAGAACTGATAGTATTAGAGAGAGTATGTATGCAGAGAACATTCTTATCATGCTATAGAGTAATGCTATGAGAAGCTCTATCATCGGCACACCTCATATCTTTCACTATTTCCATGCTAGGAGCTTTTGCAAATCTTAAAAGTTTAAATTTACCGAGGTATATTTTTATGAGGACAGGTGGTATAATCGAGTGTTGTCTGGAAATATACGTCCTAGGAGGATTCTGATACCACCAGATGTAACACCTGATCATGTTCTAGGCCTTGCAGAGGTTTTATACAGTTTAGGAGGTAGTATAGATCCGATGTATGTAGGTGATGCTATTGGAGAGAATATAAGAATACTTCCTCATGCGATAGATCTTGCGGAGGCACTCGATATAATAAGGCATAGCGGGGGAGTTATAACTCTAACCGAGTTTGGCAAGAGTATTGTGAGAGGTAATAATAAGGTTGTTAGAAGACTCTTAAGAGAGACAGCTCTAAGACTAGAACCTCTTAGAGAGATTGTTAGAAGACTTAAGAATAGAGGTTCTATACCCGTTGAAGAATATGATGAGATCATTAGAGAGAACTATCCTAGCGAGGATCATGAGAGAGCGTTTAAGAATATTCTTATCTGGGGTGCTTTTCTAAAGATCTTTAGAATGAATGAGGAGGACAGCTCTCTAATACCTATAGATATAGATATAAAAGATCTTTAAAGGGATCATCTCTCTACAGGACCTATAACTTCTCTCCCTACCAATCTATTGATTCTCTCTACATACTCGTCAACCTGCTTCTGGATCAGTTCTATAGCTTTTCTATCTAGATGTCTGAATCTACCCTGGATCATCAGATACTCTTCAACAGGTTTTCTTCTGGGAACAGGTGTTGTAACCCTCACAACACCATTTTCATACTCTAGATTAATCCAGACTCCTGTCTGTACAGCAAGTCTTGAAACTCTTATAGTATCATCATCATTAATCCTCCATCCAGGAGTGCATGGTGAGAATGCGTGTATAAGTTTAGGACCTCTAATAGATAGCGCCTTAAGAATCTTCTCATATAAATCTGTTATATAAGCTGGGTTGATAGTAGCATAATAGGGTATATTATGAGCCATGGCTACTAACAGTAGATCCTTTCTAATCTTATATCTCCACTCGCCATAAGGCCAGTTCTTACCCGGAGGCGTTGTAGTAGTCCACGCTCCGAAAGGTGTTGAACCACTTCTCTGAATACCTGTGTTCATGTAGGCTTCATTATCATAGACTAGATAGAGGACATCATGACCTCTCTCCAGCATTCCTGATAATGCTTGAAACCCTATATCGAAGGTTCCTCCATCTCCTGCTACCGCTACTACTCTAACCTCCTTCTCAGAGTCTACGATCCCTTTTCTCTTCAAAACTTTATAAGCAGCCTCAATACCGCTAGCCACTGCTGCGGCGTTCTCAAATGCAACATGAATCCATGGAACACCCCATGAGGATTCTGGGTAGTATGTTGTTGAAACCTCTACACATCCTGTAGCATGAGATATTATACCTCTACCTCCTAAGGCTTTAGCTAGATGTCTCATTATAATTCCCGCACCACATCCAGGACAGAGTCTATGTCCGCTATAGAAGTACTCCTGCCTAGGAATATCCCATATTCTTATAGGCATTCACCACCTCACCCCCACAAATACAGGTTTTTTAGGAGGTTCTTCAATTCTCTTGCTAATCCTCCAGAGATTTCTTACTATGTAGAGAGCATCTTCTAGTTTAACAACTCTACCACCTATACCATATATGTATGAGATAACCCTTGTACTTGATCCTTCTATATTTAATGAGGTCATCACATCACTAGCTAGATAGCTTCCGCTAGGAGTTCCCATGTATATAGCCTTATCAGCTACTCCTACATAGCTGTATTGTGATAGTATCTTATGGATCTCATGAGGAAATGGTCTTAGAAGTCTTATTGTCATTAGACCGACTTTAATACCTTCATCTCTAGCTGCTCTAACAGCTTTTAAAAATGTTCCAGTGTGAGCTCCTAGAACAATTAGTAGTGTGTCTGAGTCATCTACATAGTAAGTCTGGTAAGGTTCGTAGTATCTTCCGAAATAACTTCTAAATTCTTCTGCAACTTCTGCGAAAGCTTTATATGCTCTCTCAAGAGCTTCATATAATTGAACTCTGAACTCGTAGTACCACTCAGGATCTCCTAAGGCTCCTATAGTGATAGGTTTCTCAGGATCTAATGTATATTTTCTCTTAACCTTAGGAGCGAAAGATCTGATCTTGTCTCTATCTTCTAACTCTACAGGTTCTATGGTATGGCTCTGTATAAAGCCGTCTAGAACAACCATAACAGGAAGACTTATATCAGGTCTCTCGCTCAGTTTATAAGCTGCTATAGTGAGATCATATGCCTCCTGATTATTAGTTGTGACAATCTGAATCCAACCTGTGTCATTTGAAGCCATTAGATCCGAGTGATCATTCCATATATTTATAGGTGCTGAAAGACTTCGAGCTACAAGAGCCATGACTATAGGCATTCTCAAACCTGATGCTATGAATAGTAGTTCATACATTAGAACAAGTCCTTGACTAGATGTAGCTGTAAAAACTCTGGCTCCAGAAGCTGAAGCTCCTATAGCAGCGCTAAGAGCGCTATGTTCTGACTCAACATGAATATATTCTGCGTCTAGCTCTCCATTTGCAATGAATTCTGCAAGCTTCTCCACGATAGCTGTCTGAGGTGTTATAGGATATGATGATATAACATCTACATCTAAATCTCTGACAGCGTACGCTACGGAATGATTCCCGCTCAAAGGCTCGATCTTTTTGCCGTTCAAATCTTGCCCACCTCAGGAATCATTTTTATAGCTTTTACAGGGCATTCTGCAGCACATATGCCGCAACCCTTACAATAGTCATAGTTAACCACATAGGTTAGATTATACTTTTTCCCATTCTTCTCATAGGGTTGATCCAGTTCTAATATAGCTGCATCAGGACAGTAGACCCAGCATATCCTACATCTAATACATCTATCCTGATCTATAACAGGTCTCATAACCCTCCATGACCCTGTTTTATTGATGAGAGATGTTGGCGGATTAACTATGACAGCTCCTGGAACTAGATCTCTTACTCCTACTTTCATCTCACTATCACCATTTTCTCATAACCTTTTCTCACAGCTTCAACATTTAATCTCGCCAGGTTTTCTGGAAACTTATGATATATTGCTTTCTCAACATCCTCTAAAGAGATCTTTGTAAAGATTCTTAGAAGAGATCCTATGACAACGGTATTAACTATAGCTCTCTTAAATATCTCTAGTGCTATGCTTGTCGCATCAACTTTTGCAATCCTGAGATCCTTTCTTTCCACGAGATCTTCTAGTTTCTCAGGTTCTACAGGAGTATTAACCAGAACCCACCCTCCCTTCTTAACATCACTATAAGGCGGGGGTGTTATCCTTGTTAGAAGACCTTCATCTAAAACCACTACCTGATCAGGTGCTTCAATAGGATTCCTCTCATATATAGGCTCTGAATCATCAAACCTGAAATAAGCTTTAACAGGAGCACCTCTCCTCTCAGCACCAAACTCAGGAAATGCTTGAGAGTAATAGCCTCTTATAATACTCGCATAAGCTAGGATCTCAGCAGCTGTAACAGCTCCCTGTCCTCCTCTACCGTGAAAACGGATCTCATACCTCAAGAAGTACCCCGGATATTATCATTACGAGTATAGTTAATAAACTTGAAATCAGAACAAATCATGGATCTCTTAGTTGAAATGATTTCAATATGATTTATAGGATAAATATGCTGTATAACGATCCTAGGTCTTTGACATTAATAATCCCTCACCATATACTAGAATTGGATGACAAATGCTTAATCCTTACGAGATTCGAAAAGATTTTCCAATACTTACTAGAACTATTAATAATAATCCTCTCATATACTTTGATAATAACGCGACAACACTTAAACCGGTTCAAGTTATAAATAAGGTGAGAGAAGTTTATGAGAAGTATTATGCGAATATTCACAGAGGCGTTCATACCCTAAGTATTGAAGCTACAGAGATCTTCGAAGACTCTCTCGGAAAAATTGCTAGATTTATTAACGCAGACCTCGAAGAGATAGTTCCTGTCTACAATGCTTCACAAGGTCTCAACATGGCAGCCTTGATCATATCTCTAAGATATTTAAATGAAGGAGATGAAGTTATCATAAGCATTCAGGAGCATCACAGTAATATGCTTCCTTGGAGAACCCTCTCAAAATTCAAAAGATTTAAGATAAGATATATGTACCCCAATGAGGAAGGTATTCTCACCAGAGAATCTCTTGAGAAGGCTATTACGAAGAATACTAGAGTAGTAGCATTCACACACGTATCTAATGTTTCGGGAGCTATCAACGAGGCTGAAGATATAATAAGACTAGCCAGGAGAGAGGGAGCTATAACAGTTCTCGACATAGCGCAAAGCATACCACATATGGAGATAGATATAAGAAAACTAAACCCAGATTTCGCAGCCTTTAGCGGTCACAAGATGCTAGGCCCCGCAGGAACTGGAGGACTTTACATAAGAAAGGAACTAGCTGAGGAGTTAGAACCTGTACTAGCAGGAGGAGATACTATAATAGATGTCACACTTGATGAGATCTCATGGGCTAGACCTCCTTGGAGATTTCATCCGGGGACTCCTAATATAGAAGGCTTCATAGGATTAGGTGAGGCTGTAGAATATCTTAGGAGGATAGGTATGAATAACATAAGATCTCATGAAGAGGATCTCATAAGATATACTATGGAAAGAGTTGAAGAAGAAGGTCTTCTAAAATGGATTGATATAATGATTCCTAGAGATTTTAAGAAAAAGACCGGCACCTTTACATTTAGATCAAGCGTATCAAGCCCGAACGTTATAGGAGCCTACCTAGATTTTCACGGAATTGCCGTGAGAACAGGAAAACACTGCGCCCATCCACTACACTACTATTATGGGTGGAATGATGGTAGTGTTAGAGCGAGCTATTACATATACAATACTAGGGAAGAAATAGATAAAATGATTCTTGTTCTCAGAGATTTCTTCTTGAAAAAGATCTAAAAAGTTTCTAGTAAGCGATCAAAGGCGATTTGTTAGACAATTTGCCAGCTCGATCTCTATCTTTTAATTTATAAATCTCCTACAACTACAACCTTTAGATCTCGTCAAGATGATAACTGGTATTAATATTGAGAATCAGATGTTTTCATTGAAAGATTTTAAGTTCTTCTAATAAACTTCTCTCCATTACACGGAGGTTTAGAAGGATCTTCAATTCTTTTCACTAGAACTGTGCAATAGCTCGTGTTCTCATCATAAAGTATACAATCACTACAGGCTATAACCTCTGCTTTAGAAGGTTTCACACGTGCTTCCTCAATGATCTCCCCTCCTATTATAGGAACTGCTTTAGCTACTTCTTCAATCTTCGCAACAGGTGTGGCAGGTTTGATCTCTGTCTGAGAAGGTGTGGGTTCTGGCGTTATTTCTCTCCTAGGTGTAAGAACTCTTCTAGCGAGATCTATGTAATCTCTAAAGACTTCTTCAGAGATTCTTAGCACATTTATATCAGTATATTTGGATCTAAGACTTCTAATAAATCTAGTATCTAGACCAGGGATCTCTGGACTGAAAAGTGGTGCAAGTCTATCTATCACTTTTATATAGAATTCTACTAATGTATTCCTCTCATCTATTTTATATATATCATATCTGAGAAGAAGATTCCCATCCTGAGATCTATATATTATAGAGTTTCCTTCTCTCTCAAGTTTAACAGGTATTTTCAGACCCGTGAGAAATCCTACTTTTAAATTTATAAACCATGTATTGCTCTCACTACCTCTGGAGATTCCCGTGATCCTACTTCTCTCAATTTCTACAGATTGATTATTAAGATCGCTGAGAAATTCTATTAGTTTCTCTAGCGGCAGTCCTACTCTATAGTAGTATCTAACTTCAACCATTGTAACACCATTAACTTTCTATATAATTAATTCCGCATTCAAAATATATATTTTATATCTAAAGCCATGTCTTTTAATGCTGAGAAAATTAGAGTCATGAACGTGATCCCATGTACTCGGTTATTTCTTTAACTCTTACTATAAGAAGATTCGTTCTAGCAGGAGAAGGTTTTTGAGAACATACTAGATTACCTATGTCATCAACATAATAGTATTTACATGATCTCTCTCTATCAGGTGGCGGTGATGAGATGTAAATATAAGCTCCATCACCTAGAGGCACGATAGTGAAACATTCTTCGGAGCTGCATAAAACCGTGACCAGAGATACTATACCAGTAGCTCTAGAGATCATGTAGAAAGCCATGTCATCAAATGTTTCTAAAATGATCTTCATAACACCATACTTCCTGCTTATATTCTCCATAATTAATCACTCACAATACACTTATTCTTCATAAGATAAAAACTATGAGAATCTTTCCCGACATTGTAGGTAGAAACTCGTAAAAGCATGCAGAAGCTCTTCTAGGATGGATACTCTCTACTCATAAAAACTCTAGAACTAATCGATTCTTAGCAAGAGCAATGGTAGGTATAGCAAGAAGTAGTTCACATAATAGATTTTCTTGGGCTAAAACAGCTTAAAACTCTGAAAAACTATGACATTCGAGCATGTTCTCGCTCTTCTAGGATTACAGAGATTGAACTAGATCAATGCTGGGTTCAAGGATTCGTTGTTCAAAGCTCTTTAAAAAGATCGGATCGAGAATTTAACCTCCTGATATTATAAGCGGAGGTGGAGTGTATCCCTCAGGTGTTCTGGGCACTACAAATAGAGAAAGCCAGAGGAGTGACACCACGATCTCTGCTGTAGCTATTATGATCGCATACTTCACCCAGTACGAGAAAGAGAGGTGTTTCCCACGTCTTTCCATGATACCTATCGCAACTATATTGGCAGTAGATCCTATGGGTGTATAGTTTCCAGCCATAGTTCCTGAGAAGAGTAATGCCCAGAAGTATGGAAACACATTCCAGCCCTGTATCTCTTGTATCGAGAATATAACAGGTATTAGAACTGATATTGCAAGCACATTATCTAGAAATGCTGTGAGAACACCCTGAACTGTGAATACTGAGAGGAGAGTTCCCATATATGATGAGTTCAAAGCTTCACCTACGAGAGAACCTAATGCTATAGTGTATTCACCGAGCTTAGTGCTGGCACCAGTGTATTTTAATGTTCCAATTGTCGAGAATAGCAACATGAAGAACACAAGAGTCCACCAATCAACTCTATGAGTTATTATATCTCTTGCTCTTCTCCTCTCTATTAGAAGAGCTATCGAAGACCATAGCATGGGTGTGGCTATGAGAAGAATATTCTTCATGGATCCAGGACTTAACCCCAGGATCTTCTCAAGTAATTCTTCTAGTGGATGGTGTAGTGCCAGCATTCCTATGGTTCCCAAGAAAAGGATCCAATTTATCTTCTGCATTCCTCTGATCTCCTCCCTTATTTCAATTTTCATTCCTTCAAGCCTGAATCTTCTATCCATATCTGCTACATAGGATTTCCAGAGGAATAGAGAGAGAACTATGGTTACAGCCAGCGCCATGATAGCATTAGGAGTAGACCAGTGTATAAAGTCTGTGAATGTAAACCCTCCCCTTAGAGCAACTATAACTCCTATAGGGTTGCCTACAACCGTTGCACTACTACCTACATTAGTTGTGAATACTGAGGCTATGACGAAAGGCGTTGGATCTATTTTTAATCTATCACTTATCTTAAGTATGAACATTGTTATAAAAACTATCGATGTGACTTCATCGACGAGAGCCGCCATTAGAAATGCCAGAGCTAGAACTATTATATAGAGATACACACCAGATCGAATTCTACTACCTATGGCATCAAGAAGATAATCGAAGAAATGCCTCTCTTCAAGAGTTCCTATTATAGTCATCATACCTATTAGAAATACTATTACATCAAGCTGAGCGAAGACTATGAAATGCTGCAGATCTAGAAGTCCTAAGATAAAGAGTATCGAGATACCTAGCAGAGCGAAGGCAAGTCTGAACTGCCAGTAGAGTAGTGTTGCTGTTATGAATAGCATTAGAATTCCGAAAGAAACAGTCTGCCTAGGATCAAATCCTCCGTAATAAGCTAGTGTAGAGAGTAGTAGAGGTATTAGCACTACCAAGGCAGGTCTAACACTTCTCAATCAAATCCCTGCCACAGTATATGTAGCTGGGGTATATATATAAAATGAGAGTCAGCTACCAGAATAAAGTTCAGCGCGTGAGAGTAGCAGGAACTTCTGAGATCGTCATTTTAGGAATTTTTATTTTTCCTTATACCTCATTCTATTCTATAGAGATCGGCAGATCCGATCTTTAGAAGAAATAAGAATACCAGAGAAGATCTCTATCAATCCACCTCCGAACTCGAATAACCTCTAGAGAAGTAGTGGACCGGCCGGGATTTGAACCCGGGACCTCTCGGATGCCAACCGAGCGCTCTTCCAGTCTGAGCTACCGGCCCACCAATAATAACCATTAGCCAGCCACATTAAAAGCTTTACAGCCGGTATCTTGATCTTTTAGACTAGCAAGGGTTCAAGAAGAAGATAGAATAGATCCACTAAAAATAAGGTATACATATAATAATGAAGAAGAATACACCAACAATGTAAATCTATGCGAATACCGAAACAGCTACGTTAGGCATATTATTGAGGAAACATATTTTAGAAGGTTTCTACATATTTTTATTTGAATGATGTAGAGTCATGCCCTCTGAATATGTGATGAGCTTCTGGGGTAGCTGATATGATTCATAAGAGAGATCTACGCTTCTAGCAGTCTCCTAATTAGTTTTGATTCCTTTTCTGAATATTATTGAAAGTAGTTCGAGGAGTTGTTCGGCATAGTTGCCTCTGGTTTCATAATGATTCATATTGTTTACTATTCGCTTCTATACGATGATCAATGCATGTATATCTCATTCATGGTTTCATGAATTGCCTTCAATATTCTATGTTTGAGTTGGCTTATAGAGAGCCTTGACAAGGTTTTAAATGTCTTCAGATGAGAGAAGTTCTCCCGAGATATTCAAGGTTTTAGGATCATGTTTTCTAGAATGCCCTTAACTTCTCCAAGCCCTATGAAAACCCGAGCAGAATGCAGGGGATCAGAGGCGGGATAATGAAATCAATCAAATCATTCAATATAGGCCTTTATAAGAGCTGAACCCGGTCTGTGTGAATTATAACAGGGTTGAATTTCAGGCTGGGGCTTTGGAGATGAGAGTATAGATCATGAGAATTATTATTATGATTAGCGATGATAGTAGGGGTGGTAGGAAGTTCAAGTTAAACTCTTCTGAAATCTGTAGTAACCATGATGAGAGAGGTGCTCCTATTCCTACTCCTAACAGGTATGATGCTCCCAGAGCTGCTGAAGATCTTCCTCTAAATCTGTAGGGTGTTTCTGTAGCTATTCTCGAGGTAGTGGGGAGAAGAAGAGCTAGTGAGAATCCAAATATTACTGAGCTTATATACCTCGCCAGAGTTTCAAGATTGAGTAATAGTATTAATGATGAGATGATTATCGAGAAGAGACCTAGAATCAAAGCTTTAAAAGATCTTTGGAGATCTTCTAGGAAGTATCTTGTAACTCCTAGTATTATAGGTATCGATACCAATGTAGCTATTGCACTCCACATAGCTATCTCTCCCGCCGCAACTTCTTTCGGAATGTTGTAGAGAGCTAGAAGTCTGCTGGACATGCTTCCAACAACGGATCCTATCATCATATATAGTGTGAATGCTGAGAGATATGAGAACAGAAGTAATGGTATTGAAGGTCCTGAGATCTTTTCTTCAACAGAATCTGAAGGGATCCTCGGATGTGTGCGAGCTTGAAATATATTAAGACTATAGCTGGAGTAAAGCCCTAGAAGCATTAGAAAGAGAACGAATAAAAATACTGAGTGGAATCCCAGCCATACTACTAGAACTCTTGTCACAATATTTCCAACAAGAATAGGTGTAGCAGCTACAGCCCAGTATGTTGAAAATCTAAATCCAAATCTCTCGTGAATCACATCTCTGAATAGAGCTAAAGATGATGGGAATATAGATGCGTCAAAAAATCCGTGAAGAAGTCTTATCACGAGAAGTTGTGCAGGATCTCTTGCGAGGAGATATAGAGAGACAACTATTATATCAGCTGTGTAGAACGCTAGAAGAACTCTTGCTCTAGGAAGATAATCCAAGAGAAATCCTACTACAGGATATGATAGTAGTGCAGCTATAGAATAAGCTCCTGCTATTAATCCCGCAATCTCAGCACTAGCTCCAACAGTTCTCGCGTATGATGATATTACAGGAGCTATAGTAGAATGATCTATTAATGATATGAATACCAATATATAGAGGTATGGAAGAGGAGATCTCTTCTTAGAAAGATCTGATCTTTTCACGAACATCACCTTAACAGCTCAGCATAGAACCTTTATAAGAAAGATTAACCCCAGTATACTCACTTCGGTTAATAAACTAGAAAAACTATCTTACTTCACTGAAAAAGATCTTAAGCCCTATAAGAGTATTTCAGATCACATGAACGCAAGATCTACTCCAAAGATCTTCTTAATAAGCATTCTAATAGTAGTAAGCCTCTGAATCTCGCCTGTACCCTCGTAGATCTCTGTCACAAGAGCGTCTCTAAGATATCTAGAGACACCGTACTCCTCATCAAGACCAACACCACCATGTATCTTTATCGAGTTAAGTGCAAGCTGTTCGGCAACTTCTGTAGCATACATCTTAGCTATGGATGATGCGAATATGAACTCCTCCTCACCTGCTGTAGCTTTCGAGGCAGCCCAGTATGTGAGAAGTCTTGCGGTGACAAGCTTTCCAAGCATTTCAGCTAGTTTGAATCCTATGCCTTGGAAACTTATTATAGGTCTTTCAAAAGCCTGTCTCTGCAGAGAATAGTTTAATGCTCTTTCAAAAGCTCCTTGAGCAAGTCCTACCGCTTGAGCTGCGACAGAGATTCTTGCATAGTCGTACGTTGTCACAAGGATTTTGAAACCTTCATCAATATTTCCCAATACATTCTCCTCTGGTACGAATACGTTATCTAGAATCACTTCGTATGGCTGCTCGCCTCTTATCCCCATTACGTTAAATCTCTGACCTATCCTAAGTCCTTTAAAGTCTCTCTCAACAATGAATGTTGTTATACCCTTCCATCTCTCTCTCCTGCTAGGAGGTGGAGAGGTTCTTGCTGATACCAGTATATAATCTGCTCTTCCAGCTCCTGTTATGAATATCTTTCTGCCGTTAAGAATCCATCCACCACTAGTTTTCTCAGCCCTGGTCTGTATCCCTGCTACATCACTTCCAGCTCCAGGTTCTGTGTTAGCATGAGCTGCGAATTTCTCTCCGGAAGCTATTGGAGGAAGATATTTCTTCTTCTGATCCTCTCTTCCGAAGAGCATTAGAGGTATAGTGAACAAACCAGAGACACCTATAGATGCTGCGAATGCTAGGGATGCTCTTGCAAGCTCTTCTTGAAGGACTACGATCTCAAGCATGGAACCTCCCTGACCTCCATACTCTATAGGAATTCCAATACCTGTGAAACCTGCTCTTGCAGCTTCTCTTAGAAGATCTTCAGGGATTTCTCCTGTTCTTTCGATCTCAGCTACTCTTGGCATGAGCTTTGATTCTACAAACTCTCTAACACTTTTTCTGAATATCTCAAGGTCTTGAGGAAGATCTATTTTAAAATCTGTTATAGAATTAAAAGGAAACATTTAAATCCCCTAATACTATAGGCTTGAAAGCTTATAATACTAACAAGATTTAGATGTTCACTAACTGGAAGTCTTTGGAGCTTCTCCACTTTCTTTCTCAAGCTTCTTAAGCTCTTCCTCGATCTCTTTTTCAATCTCTTCAATAGGTTTAGGAGGAGGTGCTGTAGCCAGTGTGTATCCTATCCAGGCTAACACACCGAAAACCACCAGTACACCTATGAAAAGAGTTATCTTAATAACAAGATCGCTGAAAGGACTCATGAGCAGATAGCCGTAGACGAGCACAGCTACAATAGATCCCGCTAGAAGAACAAGACCTAGCAACTGATCTCTGCTCATGATAGACCCTTTATAACTTTCTTTCCTAAGGAATATATATAATTTACCTCATAGTACAATCTTATGAAATCCTAAACAACGGTATTAGGCTTTTAAAGCATGATCTCTATATAGCAGGGTAAAAAATCCTTAGGCCGGCACTCGCTAGCAAGGAGGTTTACCATGATCGCTTACTCTATATGTTTCTATACAATACGTTAAATACGTTGAAGAGATTATTATCAATCATAATCCATCCTGATATAACTATGTAATTACTTGAAGAAGCGACATTGCTCGGTATATCTATTCTAATGAGTATCTGTCCTAGAGGTGCTGGCGGTAGTGGGATCATACATGTATTTAATGTGATCCCTTTAATAACATCTGCTAGGGATATCCATGAGGTATCCGACTTGATGTATACTTTTGAGAGATTTAAACCTGCGAATATATACTGAGAAGAGCATTGATTGAATTTAATGATAGCTGGAGTCGAAGGCAGGTTCTGAGGATCTATAGGATCTGAATAGCTGATGTTAATGGACTTGCTTATCATTATATTCCCCGCGCCTAAGAACCATATCATATTAGGTTCTCTCAGCTCCATAGATGTTGTTTCAACACTGATGAAAGGCCTTATACCTGTGACCGAGAGAGCTCCTACCCTTATAATTCTAAGGTAGATAGTAATGCTACCATCAGAGTTCTTGCTGAAGGCCTCGATACCAGGTTGGAAATCAAATCTAGCGGTATCAGCGATCTCTATTGTGCGGTTTCTACTCAGACTCTCGCTAACCCATAGATTTGCCAAGTAGAAGAGTGCTAATCCTAATGATATGGTTATAGCTGTCAGCAGAACTGCTGAGATGATCTCTGAAACACTTTTCTCTAGAGATCTTTTAAACTTTCTAATCATATTATCTATCTATTATTCTTCTAGGTAGAATAAAAGGTTTTCCGGAAAACCCTATGAGATCAATGAGTTTATTTTAGCATGTATACGCCTCTATTTATTAGCTTTACAAGGTATAATACAACTGATGAGAGTTTGTGTAACATATTTAGAGACAGAACCAGTATTCATGCATATCCTGTATCTACCCGAGTTTGAGGAATGTTTTAATGAAGGTTTAGAGTCATGCAATACTTCAAATCAGATATTAGAGGCTGATCTTTATGAGAAGATCTAGAGAAGATTCTAGGGGTGGAGAAAATAAGAATTTCTCTCTAGAAGAATCGAGAAGAGATTACTTGAAGAGAGCTAGACAGAATAATGCTGTTACTGAGAGTATTGCAATGACAATATTATTTTTAATAGTATTATCTATAATGATCCCTGTTCTCCTGCTGTATATGCAGAGAGGTTCTACGACCACAGGTTCTGTAGATCTATATCTCGAGGAGATGTACAGAAGAGATCTTGAGATGGCGGATGTTTACGTGAGTATGAGAAAGGGTGAGATATCAGGATACTATCTTAATAACGCAGGTTCTGTGGAATTATATCTTACAACAGCTTGGATCTATATAAATAACACGTTCAAACCCTTCACAGTAGGTATAAAACTTATGCCTGGAGACTCTCTAGATCTAGGTGTTCTAGCCAGAAACATATCAGATTATACGGGGGTAAGTATATCTCCTCTAGATATATATGCCTTAGTAACATCTAGAGGTAAGATCATACCGATAGCACAGAGGATCTATGATTACATATTCTCGAAACCTGTAGCTATCATAGGCTATGGTGAGAGCGTGATCAGAATCATGCCAAGCAATGATAATACGCTACTGGATAAAAACCTCACCAATCTAATAAATCAGGGAAGAATTGAAACCTTATACTCAAGTACTGTTTCAGCACCACCTTCTGGGACGCAATGTAATAAGAAGGCAAATCCATATGTAGGGTATATAAGCATTTATTCAAATCCTCTTCTTCTGTTAAAAGATCGTGACTTAGTGATCTTAAGTCTAGCTAACAAGCAGAGTGGCTGTATCCTCATATCTCTATATAATATCTCGAGGGTGATAAATCCGCAAGATGTGTTCCTACTTCTCAAACTTGTTATAGTAGCTAATCTAACTAGAGATAGAGGAGATCCTGGGATCACCTATGTTAATGTGAGTGTAGGGTTTTATAATAGGAGTGTATCTCAGTTCTATTCAAATGCTACTGCTTCTGCAGCTATTAATATGAGTTCTCCGAACATGATCTATCCGTGGCAGGTCTTCTTAAAACTAGATCATAGATTTCTCACGGTAGATCTAATGAGGGAGTATTTAAGTCTTGATATTTATATACTGCTCTATAGAGAAGGCGCTAACGAGTATAACTACATAGTAGGCGTGGAGTACATAATATTTCAGGGGATGATCGTGTATGGCTAGAATTAGTAGAAGTCTTGGAAGAGGGTTATCAGGGCTTGCGGTATCGCTTATAATACTACTTCTAGTGGTATTATTCTTATCCTCATATCTCATTAGTTTCTCTAGCAATACGAGATCTGAGCTCTTATCAAGATCTATACTTCAAGAATACTTATTCGAGGCATCCTCAGAAAGCGTAAGACTAGATATGTATGCAAACATTAGTGGAGGTAGTATAAGCTCTACATATGTGCTTAGAAACACAGGTAGCATACCAATAACCATAGTAAGAATATGGGTTAATCAATCAGGTTCTATCAAAATCTATAGCATTTACAAGTCTATACAACCCGGAGACTTTATAGATCTAAATACGTTGGCATCAGATCTAGGGCTTCAGAGCCCGGGATATATATTGTTCATGGTAACCGCGAGAGGGAGTATAATACCTGTTTCAGAAGAGTATATGAGATTATCCTCATACAATCTCACCGGAGTAAACCAGCCGGGAGCTCAGCCTACTCCTGCTAGCAACCCTATAACTCTGACAACCTCTAATCTATCTCTGCTAGTTAGTGCTAATAGGATTGATGCTTATTTTAAGAGAGCTACAGATGTTCGGTGCAATCTAGTAGGCCAGCCTCGTGTAGATATGCTGGATCCTATACTGGCTCCCTACGAAGCTCTAATGATCTGGATAAGCGATCAAGACGACTATTCTATAAGACTTAGCAACGGACAGTCTGCATGTAATAGATATGTGATAAGAGAGCTGGTAGCATACGCTTCACAAGGAGGTGTGACCAGTAACAATATGTATATAAGTACTCTAGTAGGAATATACGCTAGACGTAGCTCAACTGTTTCATCAGATGACAGAGTTAGTGTTAGTGTATTTTTAAGCCTCATTGATCGAGGGAGTGGTTCTGTGATCGCACAATCCTCTCAGACCATTGTATACATACTCTATAGCGCGTTTTCCGCATATCACTTCAGGATCCCGGTTTTTGTTAAACTGGACGATAGGTTTTTAGATCCAAATTATCTTAATGGGAGATATTTCGATCTTGAGATATCAGTCTATCTCAATCTATACGCATCAGGAGGAAACAGCTACACCTTCAAGGTCGGCGTTGTCAACATAACATTTCTCGGGGCTGATTTAAGGCTATGAGAAGAAGTAGAAAGGCTTTATCAAATATCATAGCGATAGTCATAGGCTTAATGATAATGGTAGTCATATTAATACCCATGCTAGAGTTCTATCTAGGAGAAGTCTCGAGAGTCACATACTCTAGCTCCATATATGATAGCTATATAAGATATAGGGATTCGGAGAATCCGGTCTTCGAATTCGAGATTCTAGATACTCCAATATTTAATCTCTCTAATAAAGGTATGATCCCTATTAAGATAGTTAGAGTCTTGGTCCTGGATAGTAGTGGAGAGATCATACCGATATCATTAGACATAGAACTAGGTCCTGGACAGAGTATTGATGTAGCACAGCTAGCATACAGTATATCACAGATTATAGGGTCTGATGTCACACCGGATCGGATCATAGCTTTTGTAACGGCTCGAGGAAATATAGTTCCTATAAGAAATAACATTATAAATCTCAACATCATTAGAACAATATATGTTTCTGAGGCACCTGATTTCAAGCCAGATAGATCTCTTTTCTACTGGAATTTCAGCAGCGTGATTGCTCAAGGAAGAATTGGAGGTTGGTATAGTAAGAACTCATCATCATGCTCAGTTAGTGGAAGTCCTTATCTAGGCTATCTATATGTGGATGGGAGAAGACTTTATCCTACGCAGATTCTATTTATAAATGAGAGTCAGAGATCATATGTATGGTTTTCATTTTATAATGGAACTGCCTGTCTGAGATACTTATTCAAATCCTTGTTATCTTTAGATCCTAATGTAAGTACTGTGAGAATATACTATCGTTTTATAGGATATCTCAGCACGAGTATGTATAGCACCTTATCCTATGACATGTACAATGTCAACATCTCTATGCAGATCTCTGGTGTGGAAGGTATTGTAGGTGCGGGGTATCAGGTTGTCACTATACCTCTCAAAGGCGACAGTGTTTACAGTCTACTCTTAGTATCAGCTTTTACAGGATATATCGATGTGCCTGTCTCAAGTTATAATCCTAACAGTAAATATGATCTGATCATAACTCTTCAGATAACTCAGAATACTGGGAGAATTATAAGCTCTGTGATAGGGCTGGACTATCTGGTGTTTCAAGGAGCTAAACCTGGCTAGACTGATTTAAAAAGGTTTAAAAAGATCTTTTTAATGTAGATAAGTAGTATCTCAAGTCTTTCTTCTAAATACTATGACCAGCACTACTACTCCTAAGACTACTCCTGCTAACGCTATTATAAGACTTGCTAGTGCTGTCATGCTCGTTCTGTCTACTCTTGATTCAATATCTGCTATACTTGTATTCAGACTCTGGCTTAGACTACTGTATCCTAATTCTAGATTGGACACTCTGCTACTCATACTTTTCAGATCGTTTTGCAGTGTATTTGCGAATGTTCTCAATTCTGCTACGCTCATGAGCATGCTAAGATTCAGATCTGATACTGTTTTATTAAGACTGGATAGTGTTGCATCTATCTCCTGTAGCTTCACACTATGAGAGTTTAGAGAATTATAAAGTTCAATTATAGATCTATTCATATTTCCTATGATCCCTTGAAGTTCTCTGTAGCTAGTCTCGGTATATGATGCTATTATGCTTAGATTCTCTTCTAGAGAGTTTAATCTGGCTATAAGAGTACTGATGTTAGGACTAACCATAGATTGTATTAGAGATCTTATCATAGGCTGAATTATCGTAGACAGATACTCTCTACTACTCGTGGTGCTTCTCATGTAGATATCTAGCGTTCCTATGTCGTAAGCTCCTGTAACCCAGCCTATGAACATATAGTAGATCCCTTCAGAATTCAAAACCAGATTCCCCTGAAGTATGTTGTCAAATCTTTTCTGAGGCGATACGAGAACTCCTTCCTCTATGTATAGATTGACAAGAGAATCAGATGATGAGAATCTTATTAGAATAGGATCTGGAGAGGCTTTTACCACTTCAAGAGGTATCATGATCCACTCAGGTGATGGCGGTCCGAAGTAGTATGCAGATTCGGCTGAAAGACCTGCAATACTGGATGGAGATGATTCAACGAATGTTGCATCTATCTTTAGAGGTACTACAACTACTAAAACAACCTTAGCAGTGTAAGTCTCACCAGAGGGGGTTCTCCCCTCAGCAACTATATAACCTGGGTATACTCCTGGTAGAACTCCTTCAGGTATTGATATAGTGATCCTTACTTCTCCCGATGATCCTTGTGATAGTACCAGAGAAGGTTGAGATACCGATACATAGCTTCTAATGCTAGAAGTTGAAGCATAACTCTCAAAACCTACGATACTAACACTAACACTCAGACTCCTACTACCGAGATTTCTAATATAGATAGAAGCACTAGTATTAGAACCGGGTTCTATCACCAGAGATCTCATTAGATCTCCTCCTGGATAGAATGCAACCAGATTAGTTCTGAGAGAATCATAAGCTCTTACAAGTCCAAACCCCTCTACAAAGGGATTAGGCTCTTTATAAGGATCTCCTATTGCTAGAATACTAGTGTTTCCAGATACAAAGCGGTTCCATGGAGATCTATCCGAGAGAAAAACACCAGTATTCTTATAAAGATAGGCCGAGTTCGCTAACCTCATAATAAGTTCTCCGCTAGAGGCAGTCGGCATAGCTTGCTTGAGCAGAGCTAGAACTCCTGAGACATGTGGTGTAGCCATCGAGGTTCCACTAGCTGCTGCTGCTATGTATGGTGGTCTATAGTCTGTAGGTATAGATGATATTATGAAGACCCCAGGTGCGGAGACCATTAGAGGTTGTGAATACCATGCAAGAGGTCCTCTAGAACTGAAGAATGCCGTGAATAAAGTGTCAAGAGAAGTGCTCCACTGATCTGCTGCCGCGGCAACACATATAACACCTTGAGCCGCACACATAAAGTTGATCGTATACCCCCCAGGACCGCTATTACCTGCCGCAATCACAACAAGCTTACCTGCTGATACAGCCTGTGACAATGCTCTTATGAGGGGATGTGTTGAAAGTAGTGGAAGTATATATGGAGGAACTAACCCTCCTATACTCATGCTTATTATATCAGCTTCATCTCCCGTGCCAGGCTTACCATCAGGTCCTACAAGTGCTGCTTGAATACCTTTTATGATCCAGCTGCTTAAAGTTGATTCGCAGTAATCATAGGAGCTGTTAAACACCTTTATATCGTATATAGTAGAATCAGGTGCTATACCAGGATAAGTATAGTTCGCTCCAATACCTGCAACCTGAAGAGAGTTATACTGAGCAGCTATAATACCTGCAACATGTGTTCCATGAAAGCTGCAGTACTCCATAGTGTCATTAGTGACATCATAATGCCATGCCACAACACTGGTGTTATCGGGTCTTACAAGCCATGGATGTCTTGACTGGATTCCCGTGTCTATTACAGCGATTCTAACACCCCTACCTGTAAATCCCTCAGCCCACATTTCAGGGGCTTGAACCAGATACCTGCTTGCGTTAGGAGCATAGGGATATTCTATGTTAGTCTGGCTTACACTGATTGTATCTAATCCCTTGGACTCTGTAACAGGATCGAATAAGGAATCTCTTAGAAGTTTAACTTCTATATCAGGATATATCTCTAAAGATCCCTTGTAGAGAGTTTCAATTCTCCTAATATCACTAATACTCAAGTAGGCTACAAAACCTTCCACCAGATCAAGTTTATCAACGATCTTAATACCAAGACTCTGAAGAATTCTCTCAGCATTCTGAGAAGTTATATTAACAGGAGCTATGATAGATCTTATCATGTTATTCTCGAATCTAGCTAGTCTAAGCGTAGCAAGAGAAGATATGTACACGCCTAGATCGTCAGATCCCTGAGATGAGGCTCTCACCATATAACCTCCTAAGGAGATGAGAAATAAAACGATAAAGAGAGCGGGTACAACACCTCTCAATATGCACACCTCAATAGATATACTATAAACAATATAAAGCTATGCTATCAATGTATTTTCCAACTCTTCATAAACATACTCGCATCTTCAGACAACAGAATATATAGAAGAGAATTAGGATTAGACAACTCATACATAGAATCCACAAAACATCTTTCATAGAAAAATAGTTCTTCCACACCTTATGTAGACTGAGAAACACTTACGAACCCTGCTAAACAAAAATGAAGATCCGGAGAAAACCTTAGGAAAATTATGATGAAGATAATCCTTATAAAACTTCATCATAAAAATAAAATAGGCTGCGGCGGTCGTCTAGCCTGGTCTAGGACGCCGGCCTTCCAAGCCGGCGATCCCGGGTTCAAATCCCGGCCGCCGCATCTTAATACTGCAGAATTCTAAGAGAAAGATCTAATTGTAGAAGAAATGGTACATCACGCTACTTATTTCAAATGAAAGATTATTCAGCTTGCTTACAAGCGGAGGAGAAGTTCTACGTCTTTAGAGATCTAGATCTAAGATCTTTGAGTAGTATGGGAGAGTATAAATACCTAAGATCTCAAATAAAAGATCTGAAGATCGTATGATCAAGATAGGGTGGTAATACTCCTAGTATTCACTCTTCATGATAGTATCTCTATGATTTTTAAGTGTGAGAATTCCTACAATTAATCATCGGCTTGGGATAGCAGATATGACTCTTGGTGAGATATTTAGCAATGGATCTATAGATAGAGTAATTGACTATATAATATCTATAGGTGTCCTCCTGTTCATATTTATATCTTTAATTATAAGAGCTAGAAATCCACGATCTCCTACCTGGTCTTACATGGCATTTGCATCTTTTGTGGTTGTCGTATCAGGTCTTCTACCCATAGATGAGGTTGCAAGTTCCATAGATCTGGAGGTGGTGCTTTTTCTCATAGGAATGTTTGCTATTGCTGCGATAGCTGAGAGTTCAGGTCTTCTAGATTATATGACTTGGAGAATTATATCGTTCTCAAGAGATGTTTACTCGGCTCTCATACTTTTCTCGCTATCCCTAGGAATAGCGGCATCTATCGCTGTCAATGATACTATGGCTGTCATAGGAGTTCCGATAGTTTATACTATGTCTAGAGCTCTAGGTGTGGATCCAAAAGTTTTAAGTCTTCTTCTCATGTACTCTATAACAATAGGATCGGTTGCAACCACTATTGGTAATCCTCAGAATATGCTGATAGCAACAAGATCAGGTCTTGAGACTCCTTTCATAGATTTCATAAGATATCTGCTCATACCCACGATACTGAACCTGATACTATCAACGTATATAATAGTGAAACTCTATAAGATCAGGAATAGAAGAATCTCTATAGGTCTTGTACCTCAAGAGTATATAAGGAATAGAAGAGAGGCTTTGATAGGAGGTACAGCCCTCGCATCGGTAGTAATAATCCTTGTGGTGAACGACGTAGCAGAAATACTCGGAGGACCTCACATAAGGTATATAGGCTTCATACCTTTTGTAATAGCCGCAGGAGCATTCCTTATACTCGATAAACCCAGAGAAGTTCTAAGAACCATGGACTGGGGTACTGTGATATTCTTTATGACAATGTTCATAACAATGCAAGGAATATGGAGGTCGGGAGTTGTTCAGACACTCTTACAGTTTCTAGCACCTTTAGATACTCAAGATCCTCTTAGAAGAATAGTAGAAATAGAATTTACATCATTGATCCTGAGTCAATTTACGAGCAATGTTCCTTATGTGAAATTATTTCTAAACTATGTATCGGAGATTCATGAGGGTCTGAGCGTCAGAGAATGGATCTCTCTAGCGATGAGCTCTACAGTAGCAGGAAATCTAACTCTTCTAGGTGCTGCATCTAACATAATAGTTCTAGAGGCTCTAGAGTCTAGGTATAAGATAAGCATTTCAGCAATTGAATTCATGAAAGTAGGAGTTCTCATAACGGTTATTAATCTAGTTATTTATAACCTATTTCTCTTGCTCACACCCTGATTCTTCTCAGAAGATCCAAGATCTGATCTAGATAATCCTTTTTAAATCTAACTATTGCTAGAGAAGGATGTCCTCCTATACTTTCAATTAGTTTTCGCTTCTCAAACTCCTCAGCCACTCTATAAGCCTTTCCAGGATACTTTACTACAAGTAGAAGCACTTTATCATCATGAGGATCTCTGACTAGAAGTGCTACAGGTGCTCTGAAGATCCTGTATAGATTTGATGCGAGAGAAGAAGCTCCTTTTCTCTTCCACTTTCTTCTTGCATCTATATATCTGAACAAACCAAGTCGCTGAGTTGAAACTGCTATCTCCATTGCCTGAGATCTCATGTTTCTATCAAGCTCTTCAGCGACTTTCAGAATTCTAGTTAAAATCTCTGAGTCTAGGGATGACATAACAATTCTAGGGGCCATCCACTCAACAACCTTGATCCACGTGTTTTCATCTCTTCTAAAAGCCATATACTTTGATATTCCTGCAAGTAGCTTCATAACACCTCTCAGATCCTCAGGTACTTTAAGCCCTTGATCCATGTAAAAAACGGTTTTAACAAATCTATCAAGTCTTTCGTTGGCTCTAGCTCCTTCCGATAATATCTTATCGTATGAGATCTTTGAAGTAGGAGAGTAGCCTATAAGAGATTCATCGAAATATCTTGGAAGCATCTCCAGAGACTTGTGAGATGAAAGATGATGATCTATAAATATAATTCTTGAATCAGAACATCTTCTCTTGTAATTCTCAATAAAAGTTCTTCCACTAATTATAAATGGAAGATCTAGAAGGATCACAGCTTCATAACAAGGGATCCTCTCAAGAACCTTGAATCCTCCGAAAGGCTCTGAAGGATAGAAATCTATTTCAGTTCTCTTCTTTAGAGGATAAACACCCTCATACTTCTGCGCATAGAGTATGACAGCAGAAGAAACAGCACCATCAGCATCCCAATCAGCTATAACGCATACATCTTTCTTAAGAAGTTCTCTTCCTGAAGTCATTCTACCACCTCTTCTCTACGGCTGAGAACTCGATCTTTGAAAAAGAGAATCTTATAATTACACTCTCTATTCTAAGAAGATTCGATCTCATGCTAGATCCGAGCACATGCTCACACCTCGTGCATAGCAGCGTCCGGATCATGAGATCTAATCCTTAAAACCTTAATCAACTCTACGCTCATCAATGAAAAAAGCCATAGAACCTTTATAAGTATTAAAACAAGAAACATGATCCTTAAGATAAGAAATAAGATCAGTAAATCACCTCAATTAAGATCATTTGAATAGAATTCCCTTAAGATTCCAGAATTATCCATAATAATACTCCTGGCAACTATAAGAGAGCAAAACTCTCTAGTAGCATAATAATAGTGATCTTTGAATTATTAAACTAAGAGGATAGCATCTGAAATATCGGATCAGAACTATTAAGGTTGGAAAAAGATCAGACTCAGGCGGCTCCATCTGATACGTGTACATAGCATGAGAAGCACCCCCAAACCCTCAGCTCCCACCGTTATCCCATGAACGTCGGGCGTCACGGGTTAGGTTGCTGCCTTCCGGCCCTGGCCAGGTTCCCCGTGTAGAGGCGGTAGGATCCTCTCCTCCGAGAGGACCTCCGCCACCGCCGACCCCATGGGGCGGTGTTCATTACCGGGCTTGGGACTTCTCATGCTATGTACACGTATCAGATGGTTACTGGCCCCCGCATACGCCCTTTCGGGCTGAGGGGGGTGGGCGAGCCCCCGGGCCCTACCCGCCACTCTATGTTTTTATGTTATGAAACTAATAACCTTGTAGAGTACTATGGATCTCCGCAGGTCTTCTGGTAGAGTCACAATATACATGATTTTATCTAATGTAGTTTTGTATCTGGTGTTCTCTTATGGAAGCTTCTTCCTCTACATAGATCCTGTTATTATCGAGAGATATGGGTTTCAGCCTATCTTGCTTAATTCTTTAGAGGGTTTTATAAGGATCTTTACATCAATGTTTCTTCATGCTACTATCTTTCATTTGTTCTTCAATATGTTTGCCTTGTATTACTTTGGTAGAGAGATCGAAAGTGATATAGGAGGTTTAAGATTTCTAATTTTATACATTCTATCAGGATTTTCTGCTGCATTATACTATGCTGCTCTATCATTTTATAATCCATCAGATCTTTTCTCATATGCTGTAGGAGCTTCAGGAGCTATTAGCGGTGTATTAGGTGCTTTCATGATGATGAGACCTAAAACCGCTGTGACAGTGTGTTTTTTCATACCAATTCCTATCTGCGGATCCTTTAGTGCTTCGATGTTTCTAGTTATATGGCTTGGGATCCAAGTGATACTAGGATTCATAGGAGGAGGGCCTATCGCTTTCTTTGCTCATGTAGGAGGTTTTCTCTCGGGTATCTCACTCTCATATCTTCTAGCTCGTCAAGCGGCTAGAACGTTTAGAGAATATATCTTCTACGGTCTGGCAGGAGGATGTTCTGGTCTTCCCACGCTTTCTAAGGTTATATCTCTACTTCTCTTATTATCTCTACTGGTATACATACCTTTAAGCATTTATAGAGAGTATCAGTTTATAGAGAAAATCTTATCATACCTTCCTCTAGAGTATATATCTACAACATTTCTATCGCTTCTTCTAACACTCTCCGCTCTCTACATAGTATTATTCAAGGATCGAGAGATCGATCTTGATTGCTAGGAGATGAGATATTTATTAAGGTTTCTTCTAGTAATTTGTAAAGGCTTATATCACAGCTATAGCTTATATTCTAGTGACTAGCATATTAAGAGGTCTATCGAATTGGCAGATTCTGTGGAAGAGATAGAGGTAATATTAGGAGGTCCTCAAGGTGGTGGTGTCGAGACAGCGGCTCAGATCTTTATCAGAGCATTAGGCGAGTATGGTTATTACGTTTATGGTAAGAGAGAGTACTACTCTAACATAACAGGTAGACATAGTTATTTCCATGTAAGAGCCAGATCAAGGCCTGTGAGATCTGTTAGAAGTAAGGTTGATGTGGTAGCCGCAATGGATGCTGAAAGTGTAGCAACGCATTTCGATGATATAGTAAGAGGAGGAGCTCTCATATATGATCCTTCTTTCGAAAGCGTTAAACTAGATTCCCTGCCTATGATGGAGGAGAGTATTAGAGAGAGAGTAGCAAGAATTCTAGAAGATAAGGGGTATCCAAGCACTGTAGGAGGAGCTATAAGATATTCTATAGACCATTACAATGCCAGACCCTACCCAGTTCCCTATCAAGAGATCCTTAAAGAAGCTGCTGAAAAACTTGGAGCTCATTCTCTCGCAGTAGTTCAGAGATTTCTAAATACCGTGGTTCTCGCATCAGTAGCATCCCTGATAGGACTGCCACACGAGTTTTTCAGAAAAGCTCTCGAATCATACTTTGGAGTTAGAAGACCTCAAGTAATTCAACAGAACGAGCTTGTCGCCAAGATAGTTTATGAATACTTTAAAAATAATCTACCTAAATACGATAAAGTTTTAGGTGTTCCGAGTAATAGAAGAGAGAAAATGGCTTTAGTTAATGGTAACGAAGCAGTGGGTATAGGAAAGATCCTAGGAGGTCTTACTATGCAAATCTACTATCCAATAACACCTGCCGCAGATGAGTCATTCTTCTTAGAGGGATACGAGCTCATAGAACCAGATCCTAGCTTAGGTGAAGAAGCCGAGCTTCTTAAAGGTGCTGGAATCGTGGTTCTCCAGACAGAAGATGAACTTGCCGCGATAAATGCAGCTGTAGGTGCTGCATTAACGGGAGCTAGAGTAGCTACATCAACCAGCGGACCTGGATTCTCTCTAATGGCTGAAGGATTAAGCTTCTCAGGCATGAATGAAGTTCCTGTCGTTGTAACCCATTACATGAGAGGAGGTCCTAGCACAGGTCTTCCTACTAGAGATAGTCAATCAGATCTTTTGTTCTCGCTCTTCACAGGTCATGGAGAATTTCCACGCATAGTAATAGCATCAGGAGATCATGAAGAGCTGGTGTATGATGCTGTTAAAGCTCTTAACTGGGCTGAGAAGTATCAGATGCCCGTGATCCATCTCGTTGATAAGAATCTCGCTAACTCCTGGTCCTTGATTAGAATCCCTAGACCAGATGAGATCAAGATCGAAAGAGGAAAGATCCTTGATAAAGGAGGGTGGGATTATAATAGATTTGAATTCACAGAAGACGGTATATCACCAAGAGCTTTCATAGGATCTCCTGAGACTGTTATGTGGTATACAGGAGACGAACATGATGAGAAAGGACATATAACAGAAGATCCTGAGCTTAGGCATAGGATGTATATGAAGAGAATGAAGAAACTCGAGACAGCAGATAAAGAGATTCCTGAAGAAGAAAGAGCAATACTCTACGGCAGAGAAGGATCCGATATACTTATAGTGGGTTGGGGGAGTGTTAAAGGAGCTGCCTTAGACGCTGTGGAAACTCTTAGAGGAGAAGGAATTGATGTAAGCTTCCTACAGATTAAAGTCTTCACACCATTCCCAAGAAATCTGGTGAAAAAGATCCTGAGCTCAAGTAGTGTTGTCATAGGTGTAGAAAACAACTATCTAGGTCAGGCTGCTAAGGTTATTAGAATGGAGACAGGCTTCGAAATACCTCATCTCGCACTCAAGTGGACTGGAAGACCTGTTACAGAGAGTGAGGTTGTTAACGCTGTCAAAACCTTTATCAAAACTCGTGAAAGAGTATTATACTTGAAAGATGGTAAGTAGCAGTATAGAATATGGCTGTATTTTAGAGAATATCTCTTTTAAACCTTTAAATTATATTTTTAACTTCTTTTAGAACACTATAAGCCTTGTAAATAGCTGCTGTAGAGATCGGCGAGAATATTAGAGAAGATGCTGTGATGAATATGGTTAGATATAATGGGTTGTCAAGATTTCTCAGAACACTCTCTAAACGCTCTCGATCCTCGTATGATCTCGCATAACCTTCTATAAGATTTCTCACGCATGGAGAAATCTTGATATGATGCTTCTGAGATGATATTAGGTATGAGAAATAGATCATCATAGAAAGATCCCATGACATATTATTGATATTGCTACATTCTGAGGTCTGTTCCAGATCTATTACATATATCTTGTTAGAAGACCTCTCTACGAGAAAATTTCTAGGATTGGAATCACTAAGACATATTCCATTTCTATGAATCAAGGCTAAAACTCTTCCTAGATCTCTGCATATACTCTCTATAATGTTCTGATCAGATTCCTTTATAATGCTGGTAAGGACATCTCTTGCATCAACGTATTCTCTGATCATTTTATAACCCCATGGATCCACATAAAGTATTCTAGGAGTATTTAAACCTAGCTTTCTAAGCCTTATAGAGTATATATAATCATTCCACAATCTATTCAAAGGATCTGTGGTCATCGAGATCCCATATCTTTTCAATATCTCTAGAACAGGAGATGTGAAGAACCACTTAACAGAAGACACATCGAGAAATCTCTTCTCAACAACCTTAAGGCCTTCAACCTCTCTTACTCTCGCCGAAGAAAGCTTCTCTAGGAAGTTTTTTGATGCTGAGATCTTCTCAGAGTTTCTCTTTATGATTCTGCCAGTAGCTTTTAAACCTCTCACAATAACTCCTTCAGGTAGTGTTATAAGTCTCTCAGGAGGAGGCAACCTGGTTGTTATATCTTGATCTAAATCCAGATCTATTCTTCTGAATATCTTCAGATAGGGATTGATACTCTGATCTAGAAGTGCTTTAATAATGCTAAGACCTTCTGAGATCCTTCCTATCTCAGATCTGAATCTCACAACTCCTTCTCCTAGGAGGCCTCCTCGATTTCTAATGAGATTCCTTATAATATTGCTATCGATATAGATCTCATTATCGAGATCGAGGATCTTCTTAACAATAGAATCTATTTCAGAACTTCTGTCATCCTTTGAATAAAGATATCTGTAGGCTATAGCCTGATATATTTTCACATCTTTAAATATTCTAGCAAGTTCGTGAAATCTTTTGTAGAGTACATATTTATAATTTATCTTTAGAAGATCGATGACTCTTATGAGATTATAGAGATCATCTACTAGAGACGGTATTATATTCATTCTTATAGATCTCTCTACTAAAGATGGATCTAAATCCTCCTTCCTCGAGTAAAACACATACGGAGCACATATAGAGAAAGAGAATATATTATATAAGCAGTCTAGCTCGAGTATTGCCCTACTTATATGAACTTCCACGAGATTATCCGATGTAACATTAGACTTCAGCCCTGCTGTAGGACTGCTTAAAATTCTTATTATGAGATCCATTACATAGATCTACCTTTTTCTCTATCTTCTAATTACTATATAACTCTTTGAGAGATATTTCACGGCGTGACTTGAGATGTACTTGTTCACGAATTCGATAATTTTCTCTACAGGCACTCCGTCCAACCCTAGATCTATTTTATATCTCTTAGCCAGTACATAGATCTTTCTATTACATATTTCCATAAGCACACAACCACCGCAGATCTCTTTTAAACCTCTATCTCCTATGATCACTATTAAACCTCTCCTATGATCTATGAAAGCAGCCTTATCGCTCAAGATCTCTATATATACACCGCTTCCAGAAGGTGCTTGCGACGCTCTATACACGAGAAACAACTCTGAAGAGATCATATAGTATTTTTCATGCTTCTCTACCCAGCCACTTTCTTCAAGATACGCGAGATGCTTATAGATCAGAGGTCTGCTAACTCTTAAAATTTTTGCTATCTCTGATACTTTCAAAGGTTTTTGAACTAGTAGCTTGAGTATCTCTACTCTGATAGGATTAGTTATGGAAGCCATGAAACTCTCTTCAGAGATTAGCATGATCTTCTTAAACTTAAGCTCTTCCTCGATAAGCTTTCTTGTTAGAGACATCTCTATATCTTCATTTTCCTCTTTCATTAGTCTAACCCTACTCTTAATCAAAACGAAACACTCCTATCCCAATAATTATTACTTCAAAGAATTAAAACATTAGAACAACATTCTCATATTTTCCTGTTTTTCATAAGAATCTACCCTCATGAGCATGTGAAGATCAGTAGCACGAATATTAGTGAAAGATGTTCAGAACTTCATAGAGCTAGAGAATGATATGATATGAGTATGATCACTATAGAACCCGACCCCTATGTTAAATATCTCTGCCATAGACATTATAGCTTTTTATAAGCACTCTAGCTGAGGTAATACTTAGATGTAGGAGGTTTGGTGGAATCCGTTGGATTCTAGAGAAGTGAAATACAGAGATAAGGATCCTAGTATAAGATTTTCTTCTCCTACACTCTTCTACGACAATTATTGTAAGATATGCTACACTTATGCCAAGATCATTTCACTACTTAGTAGAGGAAGGATCAGTGTTAGAGGAATGTATACAGAGGATAGTGAGTGGATTAGAAGAATAGTAGGTCCTAGTGAATACATCCTCATGCCATGGTTCTACTCGCCAAGAAATAGAAAGATATATGGAGGGAGATCCATGATACTACCTCTACTCAGAGAGATGATCATAGGATTATTTAAGAGAGGCAATAATGTATTTGCAGATCTCAAGCCCGAGAACTGCTCAGCAGTATTGCCTTGCAGTGGTTTGAAAGGGTTTGTGTATAGAACCTTAACTATCTTACTCAAGTCAAAAACCATAGATCTAAAGAGAGAAAACTATCCTACCACCTGAAGACCTGAAGCCTTTCAAGTTAAATCCAGATTTAATGATTATTCAACTAGTTCATCTTCAGAGAAGAATATGGAGAGCTCGTACTCTGCATTCTCTCTAGAATCTGATGCGTGGATCACGTTCTCCTGAATCGATAGAGAGAAGTCTCCTCTTATAGTGCCTGGAGGAGCTTTTCTACCATCTGTAGGACCTATCATCGTTCTCAGAACCTCAACAGCCGACTCTCCCTTAACAACCATTACAACTACCGGAGCGCTTGTAACAAACCTCACCAGGTCATTGTAGAAAGGTTTTTCTCTGTGTACAGCATAAAGCTTTCTAGCTTGATCCTCTGACATTCTGATCAGCTTTAACCCTACTATCTTAAGACCTTTACGCTCTATTCTCGATATAATCTCTCCAACAAGACCTCTAGAATAACCATCGGGTTTTATCATTACAAAAGTTCTCTCAACAGGCATTAAACCACCCTATTATACTTCTATAAGGCCTACCCACTACTCACTCTTCCTGCTCACAACACCTTTCATATATCTTTTAGTCCATGGAATCCTCCTAGGATCTCTACCTAGTCTATAGTTTTTAACACATTTAGAAGAGCAAAACCACATTATATCTCCCTTAGTAGTCACATACATTATACCTTTGCCAGGTGTTATCTCGTACCCACAGTAATCGCATCTTCTCACTATAACCATTGGGAAACCCATCTACAGCTCTCTATAGAAACTTATAAGCCTTCATCCTTGAATAATCTACTCAGGAGGAAGAAATGAGCAAAGAATTCAACATAGTTGAAGAGATAGGGTTCCCAGCAGAAGTTATACAGATCATAGGTAGAACAGGTGTTTCAGGAGAGATCACTCAGGTCAGAGTAAGAGTTTTAGAAGGAAGAGATAAGGGAAGGATCATAACAAGAAACGTAAAAGGCCCCGTAAGAATAGGAGATATAGTGATACTAAGAGAAACAGAGAGAGAAGCGAGAAAACTTACGGCAAGTAGATAATGCGTTTAATCCCTGCGGATAAGAACTCCACCTAGAGTTATCATGAGATTCTTCTCTTTAAGGATATAAGTATTCAACGTTAAAGAGGTTAAATACATAGATCAAGCAAATCTATAGGGTGGGCCTAAGAATTTTGAAAAGATCTGAGATGTTTTCTCCACCTTCCTACTATATTATAAGTTTACATAGTAAACTGCTTATAGAGAGCTTATGAAGATCCTTGTCACAGGAGGTGCGGGTTTCATTGGTGGAAACGTGCTTCTATATCTTAGGAGGAGAGGGTATGAAGTTGATGCTCTGGATAGTCTTGAGAGAGCATCGCCGGAGATTTTCAAGCTTTTGAAGGAAAATAATGTCATGATATATGTAGAGGATCTGAGAGCTAGCTCTAGACTTAGAGAGATTGTGAACAAGTATGATGTTATAATCCATGCTGCCGCATACATAGATGTGAAAGAATCAATAGAAAACCCGTGGATTTATATGGAGAATAACTACCTCTCCACCTATAGACTTTCAGAAGCTCTCGATAGAAGACAAATGATTGTGTATCTAAGTTCCGCATCTGTCTATGGAGATTCTTCGGAAATCCCTTTGAGAGAAGATTCTCCTAAAAAACCTATCTCGCCATATGGATTAAGTAAGCTTCTCGGTGAGGAAGCTCTGATCATAGGATCTCTTTGTAAAGGCTTTAGATACTCGATCCTGAGATTGTTTAATGTATATGGTCCTGGACAGAGTAGATCGTATGCAGGTGTAATTAGTATATTTATAGATAGAGTATTAAGAGATCAGCCTCCTATAATATTTGGAGACGGTATGAATATGAGAGATTTTATACATGTGAGAGATGTGGCAAGAGTTATAGAGCTAATTCTCGAGAGACCGGATGTATCAGGAATTTTCAATGTGGGTAGCGGTGTAGGCGTCTCTATAGGAGACCTAGCTAGATTGATAATAAGGTTAGCGGGAAAAGAAGGAGCTTTATACCCTCAATATGCTGAGCCGAGACCTGGTGATATAAGAGTTAGTATCGCTAGCATTGATAAGCTTAAGAAGATTCTAGGTTTCACACCAGAAATCTCGCTAGAAAAAGGTTTGGAAGAACTCATAAAGATGAGGAGAAACGAGGTCGAGAGATAACGTCAGAACTCAAGACCTCAATCACTTCTCATACCTCCCGAGCTCATCATCCATTTAAGATTTTAATTGAATAAAAATAAGGGATTACCAGGACTATAGTGGTGTTAAGAGATTGGGTTCAGCAGATTCGAGGAGTGAAGGCAGGCTTCTCCCTGGTGTCACCAAGATCTTTACTAAGATCCCTGTAGAGAGGATTCAAATTCTCATAGGTAGAGATGGAGGTAATATTAAGATGCTGGAGGAGAGGCTTAGAGTCAGGATTAGCATAGATAGATCTTTAGGATCTATATATGTAGAACCTGTCCAAGCTGATACTCCCGTCTATAATCTTCTGAAAGCTAAAGACTATATAGATGCAGTAGGCTTCGGATTTGATCCGAAAGATGCGGAAAGAGTTCTAGAAGAGGATCAGATCCTTCTGATAATAGATCTGAAAGATCAATTGAGACTTCCAGAGAATCATTTGAAAAGAATTAAAGGAAGAATCATAGGTAAGGATGGTAGAGTTAAGAAGAATCTCGAAGAACTCAGTGGTTGTAGTATCTCAGTATATGAGAACACCATAGCTATAATAGGGGATGTAGAATCTGCAAATGCTGTAAAAGAAGCTATCCAGCTTATTATAGAAGGTAGAGAACATTCCACCGTTTACAGGCATCTTAGAAGGCTCATGTCTAGGATTAAGAGAAGATTTTAGATCTCTTTGAATGATATCAGTTCTCTGAATACTTTAAGAGTATCAGAATCTCTTAGAAGCCTTGAGATCTCAACACTCCACATATGATCTCTAGAGATATAGACGGTAAAATCTCTAGCCACACCTGATCTCGCTAGGCTCTCTATAAGCATCTCTATATCTTTAGCCAGTTCTCTTACAATAGAAGGATCGCTTGATGCTTGATGAGATAACTCATACTGAGAGTAAGGATATGTATCTATAAGATCTGATATATACACACCTAGAAATGGCGTATAATATACTACACACGAATCATCAGAGATCTCTCTAAGCTCTATCGATGCTTTTTTGTTTTCATCTCTAGGAATAAGAATTATCTTATAGCATTTGATTCTTCTAATAATATCTATCGATGTTGAAAGCCCTCTGATTCTAGTTCTTATGATAGTTGGTCTCGCTATAGAGAGAGGATCTGATATTAAAACCCCTCTCCGTCCTTTAGAAACAGGTGTGTATCTCTCTATAAACCTGCTCTCGCTGGTAAAGATCTTCATGAGATTTCTCAAAGAAGGGTGTGAAAAGGATCTCTCGGTAATAAGCTCCCATAATCTACCTTCTCTAATAGCTGTTTTTACTCTCTTAATCTCTCTATTGATTACATAGAGATTATGTAATGCTAGAAGTCTGACTCTCTCTTCCTTGTTCATTTCCATAAGATCTTTTGGAGAATATTTTGAGCATACAGGACACGAACATGGGAACTCCTCCAGATCTTCAAGTCTTTCTGTCCCATACTCGGTCATATACCTGTTATCCCGAGCGTAGAGTATGTAGCTTGCAGAATCAAATAGATCAATTCCTAGAGCTACTATGAAAGGTATCAGCATTGGATGTCCTGCGCCAAATAGGTGAACGGGTTTATCAGGGTGCAGATATTTCTTGGCTACTATAATGGCGGAGAATATTTTCTCATAGTCATAGTTCTCTAAATATGTGACAGGACTTCCTATACCGTATACAGAGTATCCTGGGATCTCACTACTTTCTATAGCAGATCTCATGATAAGATCTGTATATCCTCCTCCTTGTATTGGTAGAACCCAGAGTTTATCAGATGATGAGACTACGTCGAGAACTTCTCTAGCTCTTCTGAGAGTCTCTTCAACACTCTCTCTAGCTTTATCATAAGAAGCTTCTGAATCTGTCGGTATATCAAGTATAACTGCTATATCCTGATCTAATTTATTTTGATATTCAACAATCTCTCTATTACTCACATCCACAGATCCGTAGAGTAAGATCTGATAAGCCCCTGAATCTGTCATGAGAATTCCTTCGAAACCTAGGATCTTCTTTAAACCTTCTTCAATAGCTTTATCTCCATAAAACTTTCTAACGAGATAAGCATTGGTTATAAGAGTTCTGAAACCTATTTCAGAAATATCTCTAGCACTAAGACTATACTTCTGACGATATGGGTGTATTACGGGGAAAAAAGCAGGCGTCTCAATCTTACCGCTTCTAGTATGTAGAACTCCTATCCTACCTAAGAGATCTTTATCTTTTATCTCGAATACAGATTCCACTCAAGCAGCACCACTACTTTCTAGCTTTTTTACTCTTCATATACTCTTCCCACAGATCATAGATCCTTGAAGCAAGAGCCCCAGATCCTTCTACACCGCTCTCAGAGATCTTATACCTGTCAAGTATCATTACAACCCCTGCATCTCTTAAAACCTTTATATTAACAGGATTTATACCTAGCTTCTGAGCTGCTATATTAGCAAATTCATCAGGATCGAATGCTGGAAGTTCTTCTACGAAGATCTCTGAGATTCTGCCTCCCATTATGAAAACCCTATGAAATTTATTACCCTTCTCATCTTCTACATCTCCGAGAACAATGTGCATCTCAGCTTGCTCAACACCTAGGAGAACACCTTTATAAATCCTTCCATCAGTCGTTCTCACAACAATCTTTCTATCTATAATATTGTTAAGCTCCGTCGTAAATCTTCTAACCGCCGGAATAGTGCTCATTCTGACACCTATACATTAATTTTTTGAGACTATAATAAGAGCTAAGATCTGGTAAGGGAACTATATTTAGCTTCCTACCTCTAATTAGTATTTGGTAGTATGAGGATGAGTAGTAGGAGAGATACATCTAAAAATGAGATAGATCTCATAGTAGAACCTGCTAAGCAAAGAGATGTGGGAAAGAAATTTGCTAGAATACCCAAGAGAATTATGAGAGAACTTGGGGTGGAATCAGGAGATTTCATAGGTATAAAAGGACCTAAGGGAGTAGTATACGCTCAGGTCATGCCAGGCTATACGGAGGATGAGGATAGAAATATAATAAGGATCGATGGATATATCAGAGAAAGCCTAGGAGTAGGTGTTGGAGATATTGTGAGGGTATTTCCAGAGATCAAGATCCCTGAAGCAGATAAAGTAGTATTAGTTCCTATGGAGCCTGTGGAGGAGGGAGGTTTCATTCCTTTCATAGGAACGATCCAGGATTATATGAAGAATGTAGCGGAATCTCTTAACGAATATTCTCCCTATATAAAGCAGCAGCTTCTAAACAAACCACTATCAAGAGGAGAGATTGTGGCAGTTCCTATACACCCTACATTTGGCAGGATCATAAAATTCTTTGTGAGATCAACTTCTCCATCTAATGTAGTCTATGTATCAGAGAATACAGATATAGTGATAAGATACGAGCCTATTGAAGAGATTAAGAAAACCTTAGAAGGCATACCAAGAGTAACATGGGAGGACATAGGAGATCTTGAGGAGGTGAAGGAGAGATTAAGAGAAATAGTAGAACTACCTATGAGACATCCAGAGATCTTCAGACATCTAGGTATAGAACCTCCTAAAGGTATCCTACTCTACGGACCACCAGGAGTGGGGAAAACACTTCTAGCTAAGGCTCTGGCTAATGAAGTTGGTGCTTACTTCATAGCGATAAACGGTCCTGAGATAATGAGTAAATTCTATGGAGAATCCGAGGAAAGACTTAGAGAGGTTTTCAAAAAGGCTCAGGAGAATGCTCCAGCTATAATATTCATTGATGAGATAGATGCTATAGCTCCTAAGAGAAGTGAGGTTATCGGTGAGGTTGAGAAAAGAGTTGTAGCTCAGCTACTAACCCTCATGGACGGCCTTCAGAGTAGAGGGAGAGTTGTTGTCATCGGTGCAACGAATAGAATAGATGCGGTAGATCCTGCTCTCAGAAGACCTGGAAGATTTGATAGAGAGATCGAGATACCTCCACCCGATAGAAGAGCTCGCAGAGAGATTCTATTGGTTCACACAAGAAATGTACCTCTCTCGGAGGATGTTGACATAGAAAAACTAGCCGATCTAACACATGGTTTTACAGGAGCAGATCTAGCCGCACTCGTTAAAGAAGCTGCTATGATCTCTTTGAAGAGATTTCTCAGAGAAAACACTATAGATCTTTCAAAACCCATACCTCCAGACATGCTAAGCAAACTTGTTGTCGAAATGAGAGACTTCCTACAAGCTATGAACGTTGTACAACCCACCCTCATTAGAGAGGTATTTGTTGAAGTGCCTGAAGTTAGATGGAGCGATATAGGAGGTCTTGAGGATGTGAAGCAACAGCTTAGAGAAGCTGTTGAATGGCCTCTAAAGAATCCTCAGATATTTGAGAAGATGGGTATAAGACCTCCTAAAGGTATCCTACTCTACGGACCACCAGGAGTGGGGAAAACACTTCTAGCTAAGGCTGCCGCTACTGAGAGTGAGGCTAACTTTATAGCTGTAAACGGTCCTGAAGTGCTTAGCAAGTGGGTTGGTGAGAGTGAGAAAGCTATTAGAGAGATCTTTAGAAGAGCTAGAATGGTTGCACCAGTAATAGTGTTCTTCGACGAGATCGATGCCATAGCACCTGTGAGAGGTCATGATGTATCTGGTGTAACAGATAGAATAGTTAATCAGCTCTTAAGTGAGATGGATGGTATCAAGCCTTTGAGAGGAGTGGTTGTTATAGCAGCAACTAATAGACCTGATCTTATAGATCCAGCTCTTCTAAGGCCAGGACGTTTTGATAGAGTGATCTACGTACCTCCACCGGATAAGAAGGCAAGACTTGAGATTCTTAAGATCCATACGAGGAGAATCCCTCTAGCTAGTGATGTAGATCTGGAGAAGCTGGCAGAGATGACCGAAGGCTTTAGCGGTGCAGATATAGAGGCTCTAGTCAGAGAAGCAGTGATGCTAGCACTTAGAGAGAAACTTGAGGTAAGACCTGTGTCTATGGAGTATTTCATGAGAGCCTTGAAGAGTATTAAGCCAAGCCTTGTTGGTGATGTAAATAGAAAGTATGAGAATGCTATTGAAAAGCTCATTAGAAGCTCTTTTATGTGAAACAAAGATTTTCGAGATATAAACCTTCTACGTTAAGCTCTACGTAAGATCTTCCAAGAAGCTGATCTAAAGTAATTCTAAATAGTTTTTCTTCTAAGACATAAGTAGATCTCCTTCATAGGAGTGAGATCCGCTGAGATACTCTCATCTCTAGGATAGATGATAACCAGAAACCCCCAGAGACTTGCTATAACTCTAAAACCTTTTTCATCTCTCTTAATACCAGCTATAAAACCTCTGGCGCAGAAATCTACACCATCTCTATACTCAGGCTTCTCGCTACTGAGTACGAATTCAAGTTCTTCACCGTCTTTAACCTCGAATATCTCTTGATGAAGATCCATTTCCACCCTAACCAGAGAACCTTCAAGATCTACTATAAAGATCTTTGGGACGAGACTTTTTTTGATCCCTTTAACTTTAACAAGATCCTTTATCAATAGAATACAACACCTGAGAATTATTATAATGAGGTATTATTAAGCATAGTTATAGGTAAGATCCTAGAATATCTAGTTTTGCTTGTGCATTTCTCCTCATTCTAACACTATGAAATCTCTCAGAGATTTCTATTATGGGTTCAAAGATGCATTTGTTTGATAGCTCGATCTATTGATATATGTAATACCTTTTCTCTCCAATAGATGATATTTGTGAGGGTAATATAATATACTTATCATAGAGTGATTTAAACTGGTTAAGGTGTCAATGAGTGAGGTTAGTGCCTTAAATAATATTAAGGCTCTTGTATCGGACTTCTTAGTTAGATATGGTGAGAGAGGAAGAGCTGTTCTAGAAGCTAGTATAAGAGCTTATAATAAAAATCTCTCAAGATATAAAGACTCGTCATTCTCCCTTCCAGGAGATTTTGATTATAAAACACTAGTTGAAGAACTAGGTCTCATGGGCTACAGCTATAATCCATCCCCGATTCTTAGGATTCTCGAGAGAGAGTATGGTCTGATCAGGACTACAATGCATACCTCTAGACAGAGATGGTTTTCATTTAGCAGTGAAGAAGTTAAAAACATTCTAGAAGATCTTCTGATAAAACCTAGAGAAGGATTTAGCGAGAGCGATCCAGAACTTCTCATTATAAGAGCCCAACTTATATCTCTGAGAACGGATAAGATCAAGAGATTTCTAGAGCATCTACTAACTAAAGATGTGTGGAGCGATCTCGATTATAAGAAACTTAGAAAAATTAGCGTAGAAGATCTACCTCAGTTGCTTAAGATCTATGAGAGACTTAAGAGAAGAGATAGCGAGAAGACTACCAGCATTGCAAGCGAGATCGAAGAAATATTCAGGCTCCTAAGCAAAGTTGTTATGCAGGTTTACAAGAGAGGTGATATTAATGAAGATAGAGATAGCGAGTTAGAAGAACTTCAGAGAGATCTTGAGAGATTTACCAATGAAAAGATATGAAAGAATTGTCTGATTGTCTATATGTCTAAAACTATCTTAGTTCTCCAAATACCATTAGCATCTCTCTCAATGCTCATCTGAGAGTAGGTCACAGCCTTAACAACTATACCTGCAGGATGCTTCTCTCTATCAAACCTCTCGCCACATGCGAAACCTTCTATTAGAAAACTCTCCTCATTCTCAGTTTTTCTAATAGTTATGCTATCAACTCTTACCCTCCTAGCTACAAATTTCCTGAGATCATGTTCTATAAGAAGATTCTCAAGCCATCTATACATGAGACTCTCAAGATCAAATCCTTCAGCTTTCACGCTCACACACTCGATCTCATTAACAGTATTGAGATCCGTTATATAACTGAACATGCCTAAAGCTGCAATCTCAAACAATTTAATCAGAGATTCACTTTCAACAAGATACATTACATCTGCTGTATGCTCTAATTCTCTCATGAATCTACTCATCTCTTCTACAGACATCGCAGACCCCTGATACTCTCATTAGTTAGAAGCTAAAATCGTAAACATCATGAAATCCAGCGATTAGAGTCCTAGAATCTAGCTCGTGATCTTCCTTAGAGCAGAGAGAATACCTCGTATCCTTAAGAATAATAGCCTGCAAGTATTCTCTAAAATGGTGATTTAATTCCGTACGATTTCTTAGTTGTAGGAGCTGGAGTAGTAGGTCTTTCAACAGCTTATCATTTGAAACATCTAAATCCCAAGCTGAGAGTCTGTGTCCTAGATAAGGCTTCAGGACCTGGTATGGGAGATACAGCCAAGAGTGCTGGCATGTTTAGAGTTTTCTTCTCTTCATACACTAACTTCATTCTAGCGAAAACATCGATCGAATTCTTCGAAAACGTTCAGTTCAAGGAAGGCTATGATCTTGGTATGAGATATGTAGGATACCTATTTCTTGTAGGAGAAAAAGAGAAGGAAAAGTTTAGAAATGCTATTGAGAATGCTGAGAGACTTGGAGGATCCTATAGATATGTAGATCCTAGGGATCTCGAGAGGATAGGTATTAGAACAAGGGTTAGCGATGATGAAGAGGCTCGATTCATGGGTTTAGAAGATATTGAGTATGGAATCTTCATACCTAGAGCTGGGATGATCGAGCCAGATAGAATTGTGGCATACTATGAAGACGGTTTTAGAAGATTAGGCGGTGAAATATTCTATGAGACTACTGTTAGAAGAATAGTTCTAGGAGCTAGAAACTCTCTAGGATTAGATAGAGAGCCTTTCGCATGGCAGGATATCATAGCTAGAGGTGTGGAGACAGATAAAGGCTTTATAGAAGCTGAGAATATAATTATCGCAGCAGGTTCCTGGTCATATACTCTTCTAGAGCCTATAGGCATACCCGCTGTGTCAAGACCTAAGAAAAGACAGATCTTTGTTGCAAGACCTGTTAACAAGGATCTTCTCCAATACTTTAACATAGATCTCTTCAATAAAGAGGGGGTGATGCCCTACACGATACTTCCTAAGGGTGTTTATGTGAAGACACACCCGATCGAAAGGACCTTCTGGATAGGATTATCAGATGATCTTGGAAGAGCCTTCAAGTTGGAAGAAGATCCAGTGCCTGAAGATGATTTCTATAGATACTCTATATATCCTGTGCTCAGCACCTATCTACCAGCATTTCGAGATGTAATATATGAAACCGCGTGGTCAGGGCATTACGATATAAATCCAATAGATGGTCAGCCTATAATAGATCGTTTTTCAAACATTATTATATCAGTAGGAACATCGGGATCGGGTATTATGAAAAGCGATGCTATAGGAAGAATCACAGCGTCACTAGCTTTAGAATTAAAAGAAGCAGAGTTATATGGAGGAATTAGAATTTCAACCGATGTGTACAAGCTTAGAGAAAGAAAGATAGAACCTGAGAGACTAATTCTATAATCAGTTCGTCGCGAGTTCTTCACAGCTTCTGCTCTGGTTGGAGCGGCTTCATCATCATCTAAGTATACAGTTATTAGATATATATTGATGTATATGGGTTTCTCTAGATTCTTCAAAACATTAGATTTTAATTCTCTGATAGCGAGATTTATCATAAGAAAAGATTAGCAAAAGGTGTTCTAAATGGTTCCGGATGATTTTCTAGTTCTAGATTGGGAGGATGTGTTCAGCGGTATAAGAGCTCTTGCCAAAAAGATCTATGAGAGCGGATATATTCCAGATGCTGTGGTAGGGATCTTTAGAAACGGATGGATCATAGGAAGACTTCTAGGAGATCTCCTCGGCGTGGAAGAGATAGGAGGTGTAGGAGTTAAGTTTTATAAGTCTATCGGAGAAACTAGAGAGAGACCTCTAGTAATATCAGGCCCCACCATTAGTGTCAGGGATCAAAGGATCCTCCTAGCAGATGATGTGAGTGATAGTGGAAGAACTCTTCAGGTCGCAGTAGATCTCGTAAGACTATACGGAGCTCGAGAGGTTAGAACTGCAACACTCTATATTAAGAAGAGAACAATGCTGATACCAGACTACTACCATGGAGAGACTGATAAATGGATTATATTTCCGTGGGAGTACGGCGAGACCATAAGAGAACTCGCCATGAAGAAATTTAGAGATGTCAGCTTCAACTCTATAAGAAAGATTGCTGAGACTCTTAAAATATATGATGAGGAACTCATAAGAATAATCTATGAATCCACTTCTGTGAGAATGAAGAGATAAAAAGCTAGATTTGCCTCCGGCAACCGCTTTGAGTTTATATTTTATTTTCTCATATACGTAAGGCTGTGAAAGATGTCTTTTGATCTTTTCCAAGAGCTATGCAAGGTGATTCTATTTTTATGCTGATCTAGGATCTGTAATATCAACGTGTAGATATTCATCTAAAGAACCGGAAGAGGCTTATATAGCATAACCCATGAGATCTTGGGCTATTAGAATTAAATGCGAGAATAGCGATCATATTAAGTAGATAATTATGAAGGGTAGAAAATTAAAAATTGTGTCATTCAAACTCGATGAGAGAGAGCTTGAGATATTAGATAGGTATGCTGAAAATCATGGAATGAGCAGATCTGAGGTTATTAGGAGAGCTTTATTCAAGATCATATCTCAGGAAAATGATGAGAACAATGAAGATCACGAGATAAAGATTCTTAGAAGAGGTCTTCCCACATTTATAGAGAGCGATAATAATATTGAATACATAGGAAAAGAAAAAGATCTAAAAGAAGATCATTTCAAGAGAAACAGAGTAGAAATAGCAGTAAGAGACCTCTCCTAAAGAAAGCTTGTAAGCCGACTCCACCACATGAAAAGTCTCAAAGCCCTACCTTTATCTCGATGAAAGCTGGTATCATGCTTAAAATCCTATACAGATATATTATTAGGGAGCCGCGGTAGTATAGCCCGGTCAAGTATGCGGGCCTCTCGAGCCCGTGACGCGAGAGGCGCGGGATACCCGGGTTCAAATCCCGGCCGCGGCATAGTATTTCTGTTTAATATGTTTAAGCTGGGTAGCATTATAATATTATAGTGTAGCTTGGCTGTGGAATCTGTGGGAGGATTAGATCTTGCAGCCAGTGAGAGTAGGTGTAGCGGTTTTGCAGTTTTAGAAGTAGATGCTCTAGCCATAGTTCAGGTTAGATGTCTCTATAGAGATGATGAGATCTTAGATGAGATACTTCGTTCTCGTATCAGGCTTGTTGCAGTTGATGCTCCTCTATCTCCAGAGCCTGTATACAGAAAGATTGATAGAATAGCTAGGTCTATGGGGTATCCAGTATTACCACCTGTATTAGGACCTATGAAGCTTCTTGTTAGAAGAGCTTGGAGGATAAAGGATCTTATTGAGAGGAGAGGGATTTCAGTTATAGAGACTCATCCTAGAAGTGCTATGATAAGCTCTAGAGCTAAAGATCTATATGATCTCTTGAACAGATTTAGGATCAGGATAGATCTAGATATTGATCTGAAGAGATTGAAAAAGGATCTGGTGGATGCTATAATAGCCTCAGTAGTAGCGTTCTGTTATATGACTGGTAAGTGCTCTGAGGAAGTTAGAGCAGAAGATGGTGTGATATATCTGATAAAATCTCTCTACTAGAAAATGAACCTATGATCGAGAGTTTGCTCCGGATCAAGTAAAAGATCTGGCTTCTTATTCAATCTATAAGTCTGGATCTCATATAATAATATGGTGCTTCTCCTGCGAGATGAACAATGTAAAGACCTGATCATAAGAAGAGCAGGTATAAGTGATGCAGAAGGAATCTACAAGATGTATTCTTTAATGTCCGAAGAGGATCTATACAGAAGATTTCTCTATATAAAACGACCTTCTAAAGAGGAGATTGAGGCCTATCTAAGAGATCCAAGATGTGTTATATATATAGCTGAGATCTGTGGAATGGTTGTTGGAGAAGGTTTTCTACATAGATCTGGAGAGATCGCCATCATAGTACACCCGGATTTCAGGGGGAGGGGGATCGGAAAAAGAATTTTCGCATCACTGTATAAGGAGGCTAGAAAGATGAATATTGAAAAATTATTCTTCTACACATCACCACATAACATTCCGGTAATAAGGATCGCGATAAGATTCGGATGTAGGCTTAGAATTGTAGAGGGTTTGTACATGGGTGTGATAGATATATGTCCTGAAACAGATAATATACTAAGAGAGATCCTGGGTGAGGATCATGCCCACCATACATTTGTATAGAGATGATTCTTATCAGAAGATATTTAGAGCTAGAATAGTTTCTATAACGAACCAAGGCATTCTACTAGATCAGACAATATTTCACCCGGAGAGCGGAGGTGTTGCTACAGACACAGGAGTAATAAGATGTTGTGGAAGGATCTATAGAGTTGTTAAAGCAGTCCATGATAAAGATAATGATGATGTATATCACGTACTAGATTCTTACGAAGGACTCTATGAAGGCGCTGAAGTTGAAGGCGAGATAGACTGGGAGAGAAGATATAGACTTATGAAGCTTCACACAGCAGCTCATATTATATCAGCTATAATGTATAGAGACTACAATGCACTTATAACAGGAGGCCAGGTAGAGCCTGATTATGCTAGAGATGACTTCTCGCTGGAGAAATTTGATAGAAGCATTTTTGAAGATGTGATTGCTAAAGCTAATGAGGTTATTAGAAGAGGTATAGAAGTTAAAATATACTATATGAGCAGAGAAGAAGCTCTCAAGATCCCTGGAATAACAAAACTAGCGGAAAAAACTCCACCAGAGTATAGAGTTCTCAGGATAGTAGAGATCCCTGGAATAGATCTTCAGGCTGACGGAGGTCCTCATGTCAGAAACACGAGAGAAATCGGAGGACTAGTATTGCTTAAAGTTGAGAACAGGGGTAGAAATAAGAGAAGAATATATTACACTCTAGCTCCAAACCAGGCTTAGGAAGGATGGGAAGGAGTTTAGAGCTCTAGGGTGTTTTATCAGATCCTATATCTTCTAGTACTCTCCATAGATATCTCAGACCTCTGATCACATAAGCTCTTCTGCTAAGTCTTATGAAATCAGCTTCGAGATCTCTTTTCACAAGAACTGATCTTACACCAGCTCTCAGAGCTCCTACAAGATCGTGCTCTAGCGAGTCTCCTACATGAACGATCTCCTCAAGCTTAACATTAAATCTCTTAGCGAGATATTCGAAGATCTCTTTCTCAGGCTTCATAAAACCTATTTCATCAGAGAATACTGTCGCGTTAAAAAACTCAAGCAGATTATTCATATGAAGTAGATATCTCACTATCATACCAGGCCAGAACATCACATTACTCACAACTCCTATGAGGAATCCTCTTTTTTTAAGATCTTTTAACGTATCCAATACATCTTCATAGGCTAGATCTCTTATTTCTTCATCTAGAAGTGTTCTTACTAGAGCTCTGAATAGGGTCTCAAGATCTATTCCTAGACCTTCTGCAAAGTACTCTCCAGAATCTATTATGATTCTCTTAAATCCTCCTGACAATCTCTCACTAATCGCATCTCTATACACTCTCTTCAAGGTTTTATATATCTCATCGTAAGGTCTTCCAACTTCTGAAGATATCTTCACAGATAGAATCTGGTAGAACTTATCTATATCAAGCAATGTGTTCCACACGTCAAAGGATAATACTCTGATCATTGCTATATCCAGCACCCTTATAATAGTTAGTAGAAGCTCTTAAGTAATGAGGTTAGAGATAAATAGCTTAAACATAGTGTTTCTATGGTGATGTAATTGAGTAAGGATTTAAAGATTGCTGTTGTAAGCGATTCTCATGATAATATGATCGCCGTTGATAAAGCTATTAAGGTGATCAAGGACAGAGGAATTAGCACTGTGATTCATCTCGGAGATTTTGTAGCACCTTTCACACTTCTCAGATTCATAGACGCCGGGCTGAAGGTTTTCGGGGTTTATGGTAATAATGATGGTGAGAAGTTAGGTCTCAGAAGAATTGCTGAAAGGAATGGTTCAGAGATCTATGATCCTCCTCATGTATTATTATTAGGCGGAAGAAAGATCCTGCTGCTCCATGGGGTAGGCCCTGCTGATGAGAGTAGAGAATATGCTGAAGCTCTGGCAAGCTCGGGTTATTATGATGTCGTTTTATACGGGCATACACATGTGATAGATAGTAGAATGATTAAAAGCACTCTACTTCTAAATCCTGGAGAGTTGTATGGTTATTTAACTGGAAGATCATCTATAGCTATATTGGATCTTCAGAAGATGGATGTTGAGATAGTAATACTATAGTGAGGGTATTTAGATGTCTGTATTCTATTTAATAGGAGTAGGACTTCACCTGAGAATGATCTCTTTAGAGGCTTTAGACATATTAAAGAACTCATGTGATTATATATTCTATGAAGAGTATACATCTTCTTCTTCAGAAGGTTCTTTAAAAGATCTCGAGAAACTAATAGGTAGAAAGATGGAAAAACTCTATAGAAGAGATCTTGAGGATCTTAGTGGTGAAGCTATTATAAAAAAGATTAAAGAAGGTGGCAGGGTCTGTCTAGTAAGTTGGGGAGATCCTCTAATAGCTACAACACACGTAGCTCTAGCTACAAGAATCATGAGAATGGGGTACAGTATTCGATATATACCAGGTGTCTCATCTATAACAGCATCTCTAAGCCTTACAGGTCTTATGATCTATAGACTTGGGAAGGTGAGTACTATAACGTATCCCAAAGATGGTATCTTAAGTGAGTATCCCTATCTAGTTCTCTATGATAATATCTCGAGAGAGCTGCACACAATATTTCTGCTAGAGATTGATGAAGAAAAAAAGATTTTTATGAACGTAAAAGACGCTCTCGATATATTAATAGAGCTGGAGAGGAGATTTGAAAAGAAGGTGATCTCGGATGATAAGCTAGCTATAGGTCTCAGCATAGGATCCAGATCTATAATATGTGGGGGTAGCATCAGATATCTTAGAACAGTATCTATAGAGAGATATCCTCAGATTCTCATAATACCTGCGAAACTCTACTTCACAGAGGAAGAGTATCTTAGGAGCATAGGAGTGTTAGAAGATCGTTGTATCGAGATCTAGAGCTAGAGAATGAAGATAGAAGTGCTTTCAGCATATAACCTCCTAGAGATCTCGAGAAAAAGTTTTTAGATATCAGAAAAATTTAAAGTATTGGATGAAGAATGCCGTGAGTCTGATAAAATGATGACGGCTTGTGTTTCTGACACTACTTGAAACCAGGTTTCCTTATACTGATTACATCTCTATTAACAAGTGTTGGAGGTATCTCGCCCTTATAGAATGCTATAAGATTGTCGGCAACAAGCTGAGCCATCGCTAGTCTAGTCTCATAGGTGGCACTACCAATATGAGGTGCTAGAACCACGTTATCATATCTGGTGAGAGGATGATCCGGAGGTAGAGGCTCTTCTTCGAATACATCCAGCCCGGCTCCTGCGATTCTTTTCTCCTCAAGTGCTTTGAGTAGTGCTTGGGTGTCTATGACCGCTCCTCGTGCTGTGTTAACTATTATAGCTGTTCTTTTAACTCTTCTTAGAAAATCCTCTCCGATCAGATGATATGTTTCTTTGGTCAATGGTGTGTGAACTGATATTATGTCTGATACCTCTGCAAGTCTGGCTAGATCCATATATTCTATTCCTAGACTTCTTTCTAGATCCTCTCTCCTCACAAGATCATAATACACAACTCTCATGCCAAAAGCTTTTCCAATTTCTGCAACCCTAGATCCTATACGTCCTAATCCTACAATCCCTAGTATTTTACCTTTAAGCTCTACACCAAGCATCATCTTAGGATGCCAGCTGGTGCCACTGCTCTTCCACCCACCACTTCTCACATACTTGTCAGCTTCTACAATTCTTCTAGCAACAGCTAGTATCAAAGCCCATGTAAGCTCTGCTGTAGCCTCTGTGAGAACTCCCGGAGTATTTGTCACGTAAACCCCGTGGCGGGTTGCACACTCTATATCTATATTATCAAATCCTACGGCATACTGAGCTATGATCCTTAGATTTCTACCTCTAGAGATAACCTCACAATCTATCTTATCGGTTAATAATGTTACTAGAGCATCGGAAGATCCTGCTTTCTCGAGAATCACATCTCTCGGAGGAGCATTATATCTATCCCAGATCTCTACCTCGTAAAACTCCTCAATTCTTCTAATAGCCTCATCGAAAAGTTCTCTTGTTATAAAAACCTTGGGTTTCAATAACGACACCATGAAGACTATAATATTTAAACACCTATATACTTTGAAAATCGATCGAGCTTACTAGAAAGATCAGAGATCTCAAAAATACGTAGGGTTTAGCTCTAATAATGGTTGATGCAGTATTCTCTTCTCTTTTCTTCTGCATGTTTTCAAGATGCTTCTGATATTCTTCAATTTGTTCTTCTGCCTATGTATAGATCTCATACTGAGATCAGATTCGGAGATGTAAGGTAAAAGATCCAATATTATAGCTGCAGCTTAGAGATTAGAAAACCAGCCGATACGAATAATCATAAAAATTCAAAGATTAAGATGAGCTTTCCAAAGGAATTTTCAATGCGCCAATCTACAGATCCTTTATATCGCGAGATCTATAATAGAAATTATGCTGAGCTCATTGCTAGATCACATGCTTCCTAATCATTTGATCATGTTTTATCTGTTTCACTTTAATGATCCTAATATAACCCTAATTTTTATTGAATCTACAATCTTATATTTGTTTACAATAAATTATTATTTTGGTGGTATGAGTTGGTCAGATTATCAGAGAGTCTTCTAGAGAGACTAAGAGATATTGTTGAGGTAGAACCTAGTGAGATACCTAGGTTCAAGACCTATCTTGCTGGTGAATGGGTTGATTCTAAAGAGTATTCTAATGTCTATAGCCCTATTGATGAGAGTATTATTGCTAGGATTTCCAAGCTCTCTCCTGAAATGATTGAGAGTGTTATCGACAAGATCTATAGAAGTGGTAGGTGGAGTGCTAGGAATCTTCCAGGCTATAAAAGACTTGAAGTTTTTAAAAAAGCTGCCGACATGTTAAGAGAATACCAGGATCAATTGGTTGAAGTTCTTGTTCTAAATGCCGGCAAGACTATTCCTGCTGCAAAGGGTGAGGTTAAAGCTTCAATAGATCGTTTTGAGAGAGCTGATATGGATCTGAAGAGAGTTTTCGGAGATTACATACCAGGAGATTGGAGTGATGAGACTACGGAGACCGAGGGGATCATAAGAAGAGAGCCTATAGGTGTTGTTCTTATAATAACACCTTTTAACTATCCTCTATTTGATGCAGTCAATAAAATAGTATACTCATTTATTGTTGGAAATGCTTTCATACTCAAGCCAGCTTCCGCAGATCCTCTACCAGCGATAATTTTGGCCAGGATCCTTGAGAAGGCTGGGATGCCTAGAGATTCCTTCGCGATACTCACGGTATCTGGGAGAGATATGAACAGGATCTTATCTGACAAGAGAATTTCAGGTATAAGCCTTACAGGAAGCACTGAAACCGGAGAGAAGGTTCTTAAAGAAGCAGGAATCAAACAATATATAATGGAATTAGGAGGAGGAGATCCTGCGATAGTTCTCTCCGATGCAGATGCTAGATGGGCTGCTCAGAGAATTGCGAGAGGTATCTTCAGCTATAGTGGTCAGAGATGTGATGCTATAAAGCTTATCCTTGCAGAAGAAGAGATTTATGAGGATCTTAAGAAGCTTCTCATCGAAGAACTTAGAAGAGTAAGAGTAGGAGATCCTAGGGATCCTAATGTTGATATGGGTCCTCTAATAGATTCTTCATCGGCTGATACAATGATTAAAGCTATTGAAGATGCTGTTTCTAAGGGTGCTAGAATTCTTGTGGGAGGAAGAAGGCTTGGGAGGACATATGTAGAGCCTACGTTAATAGAAGCTGATAAGAGTGTGATCAGAGATCTAGAGCTTTATAAAAACGAGATCTTCGCACCAATAGCATTAATCACGAAGATCTCTAACATAGATGAAGCAATAGAACTTAGCAATGGAAGAAGATATGGTCTTGACGCAGCTATATTCGGTAGAGATATTAACAAGATTAGAAAACTCATCAGATTCCTCGAGGTAGGAGCTATATATATTAACGACTACCCACGTCATGGGATAGGATACTATCCGTTTGGAGGTAGAAAGGATTCAGGGATCGGAAGAGAAGGCGTGGGATACTCGCTAGAATATGTCACAGCATACAAGAGTATAGTATATAACTATAAAGGCGCTGGAGTCTGGGAGTATCTATAAAAGCTTCCTAGGTGTAAGCTTTTTAAACTTTTAGGCTTTAATAAAGCAGTAGAAATGATGTGATTTTATTGATAGTCTCTATCACACCTGAGATAGGCATTGATGAAATCCCGATATATGCTGGAGGGCTTGGAATTCTCGAGGGAGACAAGTTTCTTGAGGCTGCTAGAAGAGATTTAAACTATACCGTGCTAACACTCTTCTATAGAAGAGGCTATGTGTATTATGATGTAGTAGATGGGGAGATTAAAGAGATTGAGAAAGACTTCAGCAACTACAGATCTCTTCTTAGAGAGGAGGAGCCTTTAGAAGTATCATATGATGGAGAGAAGATCTTGATAAAACCTCTTGTTTACACACTTAATAAAGCTAGGATAGTATACTTCGATATATCTGGTCCGGAGAAGTTCTCTCGTAAGCTGGACAGACTCTATATAGAGGATGAAACTTACTCGTTTGAAGCTAAGTACAGTATACTTGCCAAGGCTTCTTACGAGTACATGGATAAGAGGATCGGCTTCAAGAATATAAGCATTATCGACATCCAAGAATCTCTAGCATCTCTTATATCTCTTCTCCTCCCTCATAGTATCAGGAAGAGATTGATCATACATACACCAGGTCCCTGGGGTCATCCTAAGTTCTCTAGAGAGACTCTCTCAAGAGAATTTGGCTATATTGATGGCGAGCAGATTCTTACAAAGATCTCGGCATCAAGAGTCGATGAAGTTTATACAGTATCGGAGAAGCATTATGAAATAACTCTATCAACTTTTCCCGAGTTCTCAGGGAAGTTATCCTACGTGACCAATGGTATTAACATAGAGAGATGGGTTCATAGAGAGATTAAAAAATTCTACAAACTAGATAAAATAGATCCAAGAGATTTTCACGAGGCGCATATGAAGGCTAAGATAGAACTAGTAGATCTTCTAAAGAACTATAAGAAAATAGATGTAGACTCCGATAAAATGATAATCTCCTGGGCCAGAAGAGTTACAAGGTATAAGAGACCATATTTCATGATAAGACTTGCTGAGGATCTTGCTGATAGAGATGATGTACTCATAGTATTAGGTGGGAAAGCACATCCGAAAGACCTTGAAGGATTAGGGTATATGAGGATCTTCAGAGAACTTCATGAGGAATATAAAAACGTTGTATACATACATGATTATGATGTAGAGAAAGCCAAGCTGATACTCTCAGGATCAGATCTCTTACTATTCACACCATTCCCAGGATGGGAGGCTTCTGGAACTAGCTTTATGAAGGCAGGAGCTAATGGAGTTCCATCACTAGCATCACGTGATGGAGCAGCTCTCGAGATGATTAGAGACGGATTCAATGGCTGGTTCTTCGGCTCTGATATAAGATATCCTATAGACCTCTACTCGACAAGTGCTTCGGAAATTGATCAAAGAGATTACAAGGATTTCCACGAGAAACTCATGATGATCCTAGATCTTTATCATGAAGATTATGATTCATATGTAGAGATAATGATTAATTCTATGAAGACTTATGGTATCGAAGCAGATATCTGGAGAGTTCTGAAGACACTCTACTCCGATATCATGAATAGATGAGATATAAAAGAGGATCTATTAGAGAAAAAATTTTATACTACTATTAGATCTGTTAGATCCCTTAGATCCCTGATCTTCTCAAGATTCATTGTTTTATCCGTAATCTCTCTCAGATTCTCTTCTCTAATCCTTCCACTACTCAGCTTCATGAATTTGCTTTCAACCTCACTCCATGTCATGGGATTTCTAAAGTGCCCCTTAGGATATGTTGATGTCTCAATAAACAAACCTCCTCCTCTAGTTCTGATCTCTATAGTGTTAGGTATACCCTCAGGATAGATCTTGTCATACTCAGGATCTACCTCGACGGTCATTTTACCCATTAGCTCTCTAACATCTTTTCCAAGAATCTTCTCGTTCGAAAAGCTGTCAATCCATATATAGCCATCTAATAAAGCTCTGGCTACTATGTAGGGCAGGCTATGATCTGCTGTTTCTCTAGTCCTAGGATCCCATTTCTCAGGATCTTTAGCTATGATCCTGTAGCACACAGTAAAAGTTTTAATCCTGATGCTCTCGACATCCTTAGCAGATACTTTACCTCTAAGTTTCAGAGCGGCTTCGACTGCAGACATAGCGTGATACTCTACAGGCCAGTATTTAATAGAAGTCCTATGAACTTGAAACATCTCACCGTTAAAACCTCCGAATCTATCTATATCAAATCTCTGCTTAGAAACCACATTGAAGAATCCGAATTCACCTTCGAAAACTGGTGATGGTCCTGTAAAGCCTTCTGAAGCTAGAAGAGCTAAGAACAAACCTTTCCTAGCTGAGTTAGCTGCTGTAGCTCCCTTCCACATGCTGAGTTCTCCAGCTCTTGTCTGTCTGAGAGATAAGGATTCGTTGACAGCGAGATTTATAGCATGATAGGTCTTCTCCAAGGGTAGATCTAATAGCTTAGAAACTCCTGCAGCGGTTCCTATGACTATATATGTCACATGATCTACTCCAACACTTCTCACAGAGAAAGCATCTGCAAGTCTTGTAGCTATTTCATAGGCTACTGCTATGGAGAGAAGAGTCTGTCTACCGTCAACTCCTCTATCCTCGGCCATGGCAATAATAGCAGGAATCATATCACTCGGGTGAAGAGCTTCTTTAGATAGATAGGTATCGTTAAAGTCAAGATATCTCACTCCAACACCATTAGCGAAAGCAGCCATTTCCGGACTTGTTCTAAAACCCTCACCCCACACACTCGAACCTCTTCCAGAAGGCTTAACCTCTCTGGCAACCCTTCTAGCAATTTCATAGGGTTTCTCGCTGAAGGCTCCTACAGCTACTCCTATAGAGTCGAGCACTCTCTTTTTAATTTCTTCATATGTTTTCTCATCAACTTCCTTATATGAGATCCCTGAAACATATTCAGCGATCTTCCAAGAAAGATCTCTGAACCTCATATAAAACCCGTTAGTTAATTATAAATCCAAAAATATAGATTAAGATTTAATAAAGTTCTAGGGTGCATCTCATGAGAAGAATCGCTGTAGTCACAGGAGCTAGCTCAGGTATTGGAAGAGAGCTTGTGTATCAACTTGCCGAAAGAGGTTATAACATGATCATGATATCTAGAAGGAGAGATGTTCTAGAAAGTATAGCAGAAGATCTCAAGAGGAAAAATGTTGAAGCAAATCCTATAGAGTTCGACCTGAGCAGAGTAGATGAGATTAAGACACTGGCTGAGAAAATACTATCTATATCCAGCGGCATAGACTTGCTCGTAAATAATGCAGGAGCAGGAATATACGGACCTCTCCAGGAGTTAGAGGATTTCGATATTATGAGAATTATAAATCTCAATCTTATAGCTCCAATACTTCTTACAAAGAATCTTCTCAAAGCTCTGATAGATAGGAGAGGTTGCATAGTTAATATAAGTAGCCTCGCAGCTTATACTCCAATACCCTGGCTAGAAGTGTATGCATCAACAAAAGCTGCTCTAGCTCTATTCACAGACACGCTGAGAATAGAGCTTAAACCCTATGGAGTAAGGGTTTTAGGAGTTCTACCAGGCTATGTAGCTACAGAATTTCATAGAAATACTATAACTACTCCTACGTCATCAAGGATCAGAGGAGGTGTTCGAGGACCTGTTCTAGATCCTAAGTATGTTGCTAAGGTGCTTGTCGATAAGATCTCTGATGAGAAGTTCAACGGAAACATAATTCCTTCAAAGATCTATAGGATCTCTTTCTCACTTCTTAGACTGGCAGATCCTTTGATGAGAGTATATATAAGTAGAGAGTATATGAGAAGACTGAAAGAAATGAAGAGATAGAGTGAGAAAGATAGATTCACAGGTCACAGCGTGGGTTTCACATCATCAGTCAGTTCTTAAAACCTCGTTCATCCCGTTACTCTATTCTCCTTCAATTAATTTAATTATCTTGTCAGCTATACTTTTGAACTCTATTGATGCTGGAGACTCAGGATATTTTACGAAGAATACTTCTCCTCTGTCATTACTCTCCGAGATCCTAGGATCTAGAGGGATCTTCCCTAGAAGTTCTACTCCAAGAGCTCTGGCAAGCATCTCTCCTCCGCCACTCCCAAATATGTTATAGACCTTTCCATTATCACACACGAAATAACTCATATTCTCAATAACACCTAGAACCTTCACATCTTTATTAAAAGCCTCTTTAACAGCTTCTACAAATCTTATAGATTTAGCAACCGCGTAAGAGCTAACCTCTGAAGGCAGTGTTACGAATATAACGTAATCCACTGGAACTATCTGAAAGATGTTAAGAGCGTCATCTCCTGTACCGGGGGGAGCGTCTATAAGGAGATAATCTAGGAAACCCCATTCAACGTCTTCTAGAAACTGTTGTAATGCTTTAAGCTTTATAGCGCCTCTCCACGAAACAGGCATTGTCTTGTCAGCGAGCATGAAGTCTATCGAGACAATCTTTATTCCCAGACTATTCTCTACGGGTATTATCACCTGCTCTCCCTTCTCATTTAGAACTGCTCCTAGAAATCTGTCTACAACTCCTAGCATTCTAGGGATCGAAGGGCCGTGAAAATCCGCGTCTGCAACGCCTACCTTCTTGTTTCTGAGTGCTAGAGCCATTGCAAGAGATGATGTGACGAATGATTTTCCAACACCACCTTTACCACTTAGAATCAGGATCTTATGTCTTATATTCTTCATTCTCTCTACAAGTTTTTTAGAGGTCATTGTCTGAGGTGCTCTCTGAGGAGCATGTATTCTGACGCCTCCACCGCTTTTCGGCATGTTCATTCTATAAGGATTCTCCTCCGAGTTCATTCTAAACTTCCTTTATCATCTATATTGAGAGTGGCAGCATATAAATACATGTCATCAGAATTCTCAGAGTTTATATGAGAGATTGATATTAATGTTGTTTGAAATCTATAGAACTATGGATTAAGATGTTCAAAAGAGAGATCGTGAAAATAGATCTAAAAGGTAGAATAGCTATACCTAAGCATATAAGAGAAGAGGTAGGGCTTGTAGAAGGGGGGAGTGCTCTAATCGAGATAGGTAGTGATATGAGATCTATTGTGATAAGACCATTAGATTTAAAAGGATCTCTCGTTAGAATCTATTCAGAGGGTAGAAGAAGTTTGGAAGAGATTCTCAAAGATCTTAGGGAGGTTTCACCAGATATAGAATTGATAGAGATTCATTATATAAAGAATGGAGATATGCATAGATGTAATATACTGATTTCTACATCTCGTGAGAATGCCGAGAAAATCTTAGAAAAACTCTCTCCAGCATACACTATCGAGAAACTATTTTAAGATGTTGAGAGGTGGTTCTATAGCTCATGTAGGTTCAGGGATCTACAGGATTTCAGGACCTGATATCACATCAGTTTTTGACGACTCATCATATCTTGTGACGTATGATAACTGCAGTATTCTAATAGATTCTGGAAGTGGTATTTCTATTAAGATTATGATAGAATACATACTCTCCGTAATAAGAGATCTGAGAGATCTTAAGTATCTTATAATAACTCACGCGCATCATAGGAATTCAGGAGGGGTTGCATACATAAGAGATCTACAGCCTGAGATCATGGTGATCGCTCACACCCCCGATAGTTATTATATTAGAAATCCTGAGAAGAAATATAACCAATTTATAGAGGAATTGGGAGTACAAAGACCTGCATATGTATCTATAGAGATCTCTGAAGAAGAGAGAGAGATAAAACTATGTGGCGACATCATTAGAATAATCCATACACCATGTCACACGGAGGGTTCTATGAGTATTCTAATTAGCAGAGGCAATATACTATATGCCTTTGTAGGAGGATTATTAGAAGAGAGGATCTCTTCAGAGCAGTGTAGAGAGAGTTTCAGGAGAATTCTAGCCTATAGACCGGATGTAACATGCTACTCGCAGGGTTGTATCTATGGATCTGATAGACTGGAAAATATTATGAGGGGTTTTGAATGAGCAAGAAAATTCTTATCGGAACATGCGGCACCCCTGTGAGAAAAGAAGAGATCTATAGGAATCTTGATGCTGTAGAGATTCAAGAGACATTTTATAATTTAATACCACTAGAGAGAGCTGGAAAGATCCTGTTAGAGAGACCCGAGGGCTTTGTGGTGGCAGCGAAAGTATTTCAAGCAATAACCCACCCTAGTACAAGTCCTACTTGGAGGAAAATGAGGGGAAGATTAGAAGGGGATCTAAGCATGTATGGAGATCTCAAGCCTTCCAGAGAGAATCTAAATGCTTGGGAGAAATTTTTGAATATAGCTAAAGCTATGAGAGCTGAAATTGCCGTGTTTCAGACGCCTCCATCTTTCGGATACTCCGCTGAGAACTATTCTAATGTTGTAGAATTCTTCAGATCTATAGATAGAGGAGGTCTTAAGATCGCTTGGGAACCTCGTGGAAGCTGGAATAAGCCTGATAATAGAGATATTCTCTGCAGAATCTACGAAGATCTTGGGGTGATTCAGGCATTAGATATCTTCAGAAATAAACCCTGCACAGGTAGTCAGGATTCTCTTTATATAAGACTTCACGGGATAGGTGCTGGCGAGGTCAACTATAGGTATAGATATTCTGACGAGGATCTTATAAGGCTTAGAGATATGATTCTAGAGACTCATCATAGAACTATCTACATTATGTTCAACAACGTTTACATGTATGAAGATGCGGTAAGAATGAAGAAGCTTCTTAAAACGCTCGATGAGGGAGTGGAAGCATGATGAGAGCTTTAAGACTTCCAGATGAGTTAAGACAGGAACTTTCTAGACCTGTAGGATATTTCATAGAAGGGCTTGATCATATGTCTGTAGCTCTGAGAGCTTTGAATATTATTAGAGGTAGGAGATGCTGGTGTGTCGGAGATCAAGTTGTTAGAAGCTTTATAAATGCAGGTTTTGTACCAGATATAGCTGTGATAGATCGAAAGACTTCTAGAAGTAAGCCTGTTGACATGTCCGATGTGGAAAAAATATATAGAGATTCAGGATCTATTCATATTATCAGAAATCCTCCAGGCTATATCAATTTAGAAGTAATAGATCTTATAAGAGAGATCTCAAGTGATAGAGGCAGACATCATCTTGTGATAGTAGAGGGGGAGGAAGACTTGATATCACTCGCCGTACTTGGGTATGCACCTATTGGAGATGTCCTCATATATGGAATCCCAGGAAGAGGAATCGTGATCATATTTATAGATCCTGATATGAAGTCTAGAGCTTTAGATGTGATGAGAAGAATGACTTTGGAAGAGATCAGGGTTTAAACTCCTCTGCAAAGAGATGGTAACCTTTCTCTGTAAATGGATCCATGCTTATTAGTGGATTCATCTAAAATAACCTTAGGTCTTATAATGAAAGCTGCTATACTAGCAGGAGGTTTTGGGAAGAGGCTTAGACCTCTCACAGATGACATACCTAAACCTCTGATAGAGATAAGTGGCAAGCCTATACTTGTATGGCAGATTGAATGGCTTAAGAGATATAAAGTAGATGAGATAGTGCTTCTCGTGGGGTATAGAAAGGAGAAGATAATCGATTCTATAGGCTCTGGAGCGAGGTACGGTGTTAGAATAAGCTATGTAGTAGAAGACGAACCTCTAGGTACAGGAGGAGCTGTAAAGAATGCTGAATCTATTCTGAGATCCGAGGATTTATTCCTCGTAGTTAATGGAGATATCATAACCAATATACCCGTGGATAGAATCGTAGAAGAATTTAAAGATGATGAGAACGCGGTAGCTGGAATAGCTGTAGTGCCTCTTAGAAGTCCATTCGGCGTGATAGAGGTTGATGAAAAAGGTTTTGTGAAGAAATTCGTTGAGAAGCCTCTAATAGAGGAGTTCAATATAAATGCTGGAGTATATATTATGAGGAAAGAAATCTTTAGATATCTACCTGAGAAAGGTGATATAGAGAGAACAGCTTTCCCAAAACTTGCTGAAGAGAAGAAGTTAAAGGCTATAGTATTCAGGAACAGCTACTGGAGATCTATAGATACCTATAAAGATATTGAGGAGATCTCTCAAGAGATCAATAAATTATACTTGTGATCCACCATGATTTATTCAGATTACGCGATCTTATCTCTTCCAGGAGATCCTTTTGAAAAAGATGTTTATAGCATGTTAGATCTGAGAATAGTAAAGACTAGCTCCAGGATCTTTCCTGATGGAGAGACTTATATAAGATTAGATGAGAAGATTCAAGAGAAAAAGATAATTATAGTTCAGTCCATGTATCCTGAGCAAGATAGAAGGTTTGTTGAGCTTCTAGAAATCTTAGATGTGTTAAGAGATCTTGATAAGGAGAAGATACTACTGATACCATATCTAGCGTATGCAAGACAGGATAGAGTATTCCTAGAAGGAGAACCTATCACAGTCAGAGTTGTTCTAGATTCTCTGAGAAACTATGGAGGAAGTAGGATCTATGTTATAGAACCTCATTCTCTAAGATTCGTAGATGGAACCTTTGTCAGAGAAATTAGCGGGATCGAGATTATGGCGAGAAAAATAAAAGATCTCATTAGATTAAACACTGCTGAAAAGATTCACGTGGTATCACCGGATCAAGGTGGTGTTGAAAGAGCGTTAAAATTCGCGCGAGTTGTAGGTGGAAATATCATTAGCTTTGAGAAACATAGAGATCGATATAGCGGAGAGATCAAGGTTAGAAGCCCTCCTAATATTATGAACGTAGAAGGTTCCACAGTATTCATAGTAGATGATATTTTATCTACTGGAGGTACTATTGCTGAGGTTGCAAGAATCATATCAAGCTATGATCCTGAGAGTATATACACGGTCTGTGTTCACTGTCTTTTCATAGGTAAGGCTTTAGAGAAGATTAAAAGTAGTGGTGTTACCAAGATCTTCTGTGGCAACACGGTTTCTACTAGGGTTAGTTCTGAGATTGTAGAATATATAGATCTCTCTAGAGATGTGTTTAAGATAATACTCGGAGATCTCTAGATCTGAATTGAAGAGTGTAGAATCAGATCCAAGTCTAGAGAGTGCGATGCTAAGAAACGTGGTAGGAGCCTCTATATCATCTCTAGAGCTAATACCTTTGAACTTCTACAAACCAGGAAGTCTCGCTCTGGTACTCTACATAGTTTCTGAGCATAATTCTTGTAGAAGCTGTCCATGGCACGAGTATTATGGCCCTTCAAGGGTTTTTGATTCTAGGGATATACCTGCTAGCAGGATTTATAAGAGATTCAAAGAGTTGGAGGCAGATCTTCTCTTTATTAGTGGCGGTGATATTCTTTCTAGAATAGACTCTCTCAGTATCTTAAAAGCTCTTCATAGCTATGGAATTAGGATCGGTGTTAAGCATTATTCGAAGGCTAGTTTCAATCCTGATTCTCTAAGATTCCTAGATGCAGTTCTTCTAGAAGTCAGAGCACTATCAGATCTAAAGTTCGTGGATGTCTTTCTAGAGAATCTACCTGAGCATGTTCATATGGAAATGATCATAGATGAGATCTCTGAGAATATAATAGATAGGCTTCATGAAACCTCGTGGTTTAGAGATCTCTGTAGAAACTATCCTAGATTCTATAAAGCGATCTATATGGCTGATAAGGATGAGAAGTTTATAGAGAGATACTCATATACCCTATCAAAGATCTGCGAAAATCAGTTTTACATAATATCTTCACACCATAGTTTCAAGCCTGATGAGATCTCGTGTATAGGATGCGGTACACATATCGGAGTGAGAATCGATGGTGTGGTTATAAAACCTTCTATAGACGGTGTTACATGTCCTAGATGTGGTTTCAAGATATTCGCTAGAGAGTATAATAGAAACAGGATCAGAAAAAGATTTATATTCTCAAGAGTAGTTTTATGAATATTCTCCTTCATTTGAAGAAGTATGCTTCCGACTGCTAGATTTAATGGTTATTAGCTAGGTTAAGGGTTATATATAAGATAGAAGACCTTGAATAGGTGATAGTCTACGGCGGTAAGATATAGGATCTCCTATGAGACTTTTAGAGATCCATATACGGAGGTTAATAAGGTTCTGAGAAGTCAGAAATATCATTTAATAGGATCTCACTCAGCTGTTAAGAAATGTCTTTGGGTTCACAAGGTTCTTATGGAGGATCTATATTGTTATAAGGGTAAGTTCTATGGAATAGAAAGCCATAGATGTATTCAGATGTCTGTTGCAACACAATGGTGCTGGAATGCATGTCTTCACTGTTGGAGGGTGAGGCCTACAGATATGCTTGAGGAATGGGATGAGAGAAGACTACTAGATTTAGACGATCCCCAGTATATTGTTGAGATGAGTATTGAAGAACATAGGAGAACGGTCTCAGGATATAAAGCCTACGGAGTTTCTGAAGAGAAGATCAGAGAAGCTATGAACCCAAGACATGTAGCCATAAGTCTTACAGGAGAGAATACACTATATCCTCTACTAGGCGAACTCATAAAAGAGTATCATAAGCGGGGTATAACCACGTTTCTCGTGACAAGAGCTGTGAGACCTGACATAATTGCAAATCTAGACGAAGAACCATCCCAGCTATATATATCTCTAGAGAGCTACGACAAGGAATCTTATGAATACTTCAACGTACCCCTAGTTCCTAGAGCATGGGAGAAAACCTTAGAATCGATAGAGATCCTGCCTAGCTTCACATGCCCTACTGTATTCAGGATCACAGCAGTTAAAAGTTGGAATATGAGTAGAGATGCTGCTGTAAAATTCGCTAGACTAATAGATCTAGGGATGCCCACATTTATAGAGGTTAAAGCTTACATGCATATAGGAGGTTCTACACTGAGACTCAATAGATCTGATATGCCTACACATGATGAGGTTAGAGAATTCGCGAGAATACTAGCCGAGATGAGCGGCTATAAAATCGTTGCTGAAAGCAAGCCTTCCAGAGTTGTACTTCTATCAAGATTAGATAAGCCTCTGATCCGTCATGGTAATGCTCCTATATCTTGGAGCGATCCTGATCTCACAGATTTTGACGAGTACAATCAAGGGTTTTTTGGGGAGATAAGAACCAAGTGAATTGTATCTGGTAAAAGAGAAGGAGTTCAGCTCTTACACAGGTTTATATCGGTTGCTTTCATAATCTTATCTCTGTTCTCCTGTACTTTGCTCGGGTTTTCATAGGGTTTGGAGGAGTGTGAGGTGTCTCTAAACCTCTATATATTGGGTGTATCAGGAACAAGTTGTTGCATGCAGCTACATTCTATCTTCTGTGAATCTAAATATACTGTATCTCATTATTCTACCTCTACTATCTCTCAACCTGCCTCCACACCTATCTTCATGAAGAAGAAAAACACATAATCAGGCAATATAAACCAAAACAGTTGCAATAGGCTGGAAAAGATTCTTTCTATTGAGTTTTCTTCTCTCTTACTATAACAGTATTAACTTGTGTTGTAGCCTCGCTTATGGTATTCCCTCTAACAAGCTTTCTCTTTCTCAAGCCTTTCTCCTTGGGTCTGAATCCAGGTGGTGATGATAATAAGAGATATCTCTTGCCAGGTCCTGAAAGTGTTGAAAGCATTGGAGCTCCTGAATAATCGCTACCTCCTCTTATCTCGAGATTATATCCTGGCAGTCCTACAAGTCCTCCTTCGATCACATCTCCTATCTTATAGCCATACAACTTCTGAGCCTTATCAGATGGAAGTGTTATTTGGTATGATGTAGCTCTCCTGATCTCTCCAATAGCTCTATTAGATCCTAGCTTCTCTCTCATGAAGTTCTCCGGTATCATTACATATAGATCGCTTACACTGCTATCTGCGGAAACTTGAATCTGAAAGTTTACTTTCTCGGTAGAGCTTTTCCAGATCCTTGCATTAGCAACTCCAAGCTCTGGATTTATGATCTGGTATAGCATGTGAGAGATTCTTGCTTTCATAAGTTTTCTCCCACTCTTCTCATCCTCGCCATATGGTAATGCTGGATCTGCTATGAATACTACTTTAATCCACCTACTCTTTTCAGCCTCAGGATCTGATATCACGATCTTCATATCAGGCATTATAGCTCCTATACATCTAATCATAGAATACTTATATATCTACTATATCTACAACAAGATTCACATAATATTCTAATATTCTTAAAAAGTCTCTTAGAAGTACATCGATCTAGAAATCATCACGTCATAGAATCTCTCTAGGAAATTCATAGCAACAAGAACGAGCTCTAGAAATGATGCGGGGGGTGGGATTTGAACCCACGCAGGCCTACGCCATCGGGTCCTCAGCCCGACCCCTTTGACCTGGCTCGGGCACCCCCGCCCAATAAAGAAATTATTGTTGGAGCTTATTAGAATTATCAGAGCTATTAAAAAGGTCTTTCATAATATTATTTGGGTGGGGATACACCTTTGTCTTCTGTAAAAGCTGAGATTATGAGGGTTATAGCCACAGGAGATCAAAAATACGATCTTTATGTAAGGATTCACAGTGGTGGTAGGAATTACATACTTTATATGCCGAAGCTTTCGAGAAAACCTGATGGTATAGATCTATCTCTTGAGCATGAGAAAATGATCCTTAAGATCATGAGTAGAGGCGAGGGATTCTGCTCCTGTACACTAGATCTTGATAAGCTTTCTAGTGGATGTATCATCATCAGATGCGTTAATCCTAGCGGGATGTGGGTTATAGATGAAGAGCTTCTAAAAGCTCATAGAATTGAGGAATCTAAGTAATTAAATCAGATATCGATCTAGATTCATATCTTCATTAAGACTCCTATAAAATATCCTTGAGAATCATCTCTGTAAGGATCAAACCTGATTCCAATGTCATCAACACCTGGAGTTGATATATTCATAGCCCATTCAGGAGGATCTACTTCTTTGAACATTTTCTTATCAATGAATCTTTTTAGAAGCCCTTCATTCTCATCGTATGTTATAGAGCATGTAGAGTAGACAAGAATACCTCCTCTTCTGAGAATTCTATAAGCTTCTGATAGAAACTGGCTCTGATATTCTACTAGGTTTCTAAGGTCTTTCTCTTTTTTCATGTCATAGATCTTCGGTCTCACCCCTGTTGAAGTGCACGGAGGATCTAGAAGGATCTTATCTGCAACAAGATTGGGATAATCTATACTCAGGTATCTCGAGTCCGCGATTTCTATAGTTAGATTGTTAGAAGGAATATGACCCAGTCTACTTAGATTAGATATCATCTCACCAACTCTCTTCTTAGAATGATCGAATGCATATATGAAGGATCTACCTCTAGAAAGTTCATATATATGACCTGTCTTACCTCCGGGTGCTGCACACATATCTACTATGACCTCGCCCGGTCTCGGGTCTAGTATTCTCGACGTCACCATCGAAGGCAGAGATTGAGGATATATCAATCCCTTATTCCAAGCTTTAAGCTCTCTAACAGGTGGAGCTCTGTAGAGACTCTTTATATTCCTAAGAAACAGACCCTTACCAGATCTTCTCGCTTCTTCACAGCTTATCACAGCCTCTCCTTCGGCGATCGGGATCATATTCTCAGAGTATATGGTGGCTATAGTTCCAGCTTTTATCATAGAATCACATTCTAAGACTCCTGGCGAGTATACGTTAGCTCCCATCATTATTGATTCAGAAGCTTTTTTATCAACTAGAACTCTAAACCCATGATCCTTTATAGTGTTAGGACCCTCCACCTTGAAGTAGAGAGCCTCGTGAAGTCTTTCATCTCTGTACACATCATAACCTTCATCTCTGATCATCTCTATAACTTCCTCTACAGATGCTCTCAGGGTGTTAACTCTAACATAAAGCCTTGAAGGAGGTCTTAGAAGCGCGCTGAGAACTAGATCTATTTTACCTCCATAAACTCTCTCTATAGATCTCATCACATATTCATCATATCTTATCATATGATCACACCCAGAATAATACTATGATTAAGAGCATTTCCTACGATACTCCCTCACACACTCCTCAAAACATATATTGAAATCATCATGCGACACGCTTCTCTCAGCACAAAAGTCTCTGCAGATTCTATTTATATGTTGACACTCATAGTTGCTGGGATTGATCTCTTCTAAGTCTTTCATAGTATCTTTCTCACTAAATATAAATTACGTCAATCCTTAATTAATTAGCAAATGAATCCATCATATAATCTGGATTACAACCCCGAAAACCTCTTCCTCTAGGGTGGGGAGGAGGTCAGAACCCTCTAATTATTAATTAACTAGCTTCTTCTAATGCTATATCCCTATAGTCTTTATATCATGAGTTCTTGAGATCACCTCGAAAGCTCTCGAGATCGATTTGAAGATAGAATGAGAATAGCAATCTATATAAACTCATGGTAGAGCTAGACCTTTGAGAAGTAAGTGATTGCAGACTAATATTTAAATATTTTGTCGGAGATCAGCTCTAGATATATTAGATCTAAAATGAAGCTATGCGTGATCTGTTCCAAAAGCTCTGTCTCCTGCATCTCCAAGTCCTGGAACTATATATCCTCTCTCATTGAGCTTAGGATCTATTGCAACGGTAAATACCATAGATCTGTTTATAAGATTTCTTCTGAGAAGATAGTTATAGACTCTCTCTATAGCTACTTCCGTTGATATAGCTGTAGCTATGAATATCTTCTTTGGCGTGCCCCGTTCGAGAATTTTATCTAACACAGCAACTATGGTAGATCCTGTGGCGAACATGGGATCTGCTATGATAACTATATCTCTCTCTTTTATGGCGGGTATCTTATAATATGTTATCTCTATATCGAATGAATAATCACTGCTCATACCTTTCTCCTCAACTCTTCTAGCACTTATAACACCCTGCCTAGCATTTGGAAAGATCTTTATAAGACCTTCTACAAGAGGCATTGCCGCTCTTAATACGTTGATTATAACAACATGATCCATGTCTGGAATTCTAATACCCTCGGCAAGAACTCCTAAAGGTGTTCTCACATATATTTTCTCAACGGAAAGATGTCTGACGATCTCCATACCTATTATCCTGCCCAGTCTAACCAAACTTTTTCTGAAATTAATCTGATCTGTTTCCTCATCTCTTAATATTGTTAGAATAGCCATAGCTAAGGGATGATCCACTATCTTCACAAAGTCTTCTTTCAAAGCCCTTAGATACTAATATACTCTTAGCTTAAAAACATCCTGGTTTTCCACCTCTCTGAGTTAAAAAGTTATCGAATTTAGCAGGATAATGCAAGAATATAAGCTAGCAGTCAATCCTCTGTTGGGAGATAGATAAGATGCTATGTGAAGATATATCTGTCGAGATCGGAGGAAGGAAGATTGTTATAGATGAGAATATAATTAGAATTCTCAATGAGTATGTGAAGACTTCTATGAGCTTAGAGGAGCTAGCTAAGAGATTAGAGCTTGAGAGTTGGGAGCAGGCTTACGAGTTTTTAAAGAAGATCCCTGCATGGATAATGTGGATCTCGCCAACTTACTATATGATTGAGAGAAAGAAATGCGAGAAGATAAGATCCTAAGAATTTTTGAGACTCTTTTTATCCAGCCTCATACATGATGGGAGCAGACATGTCTGAAGAGATTAATATAATCTCGGAGATATACAAGTGGAGAAAGAGTGAGAGAGAGAAACATTCTAGAGAGGAGGGTGTTTATTATGTGACAGATCTTGTCAGATGTCCTCTTAAGATCAGGTATGAGATCTTATATCCAGAACTCTACGCGTACGAGATTATGGCTCCTCCAACCATTACGGGAGATATGATTCACAAAGGTTTTCAAAGCTTAATGAAAGAATTATACGGCGAGAGTATCAGGGTTGAGGTGGAAGGAGAGAAAACGCTTATGATGCCGGACGGCTCTTCGATTAGGATTAGAGGTAGGTGTGATGCTATTATAGAAAGAGGAGGAGAGAAAATAGGTTTAGAGATAAAATCTAGTAGGAGTGACTATAACATACCCTTAGAACATCACATAGATCAGGCTAGAGCTTATAACTGGTTATTCGATCTGAGAGAAACATATTTGATCTACATAACATATGAAAGAGTAACTCAGTATAAGATTAGTGATAGAATGAGTGAAGAAGAGATCATAGCAAGAATCAGATCTTCTTCATATCCTAGGTATCCCTGGGAGTGCTCCTACTGTTCTTTCTCAGTAGTATGCCCTCACAAGAAGATCTTAAAATAATACTCGGAAACCCCGGCTTAGGTTTCATACGAGTTCTCAGCGTATCATACTAAGATTAAATATTGCTCCTGATATAAGTTATAATAGTGAGGTATTTTCTATGCTAGATATGCATCCTAGAGAGTATGTTATGAAGCTTATAGAGGTAGGTCTGAAAGCTGCAGATCCCTATGAATCTATTATGAGGAATATTAGAATTAAAGATGATGAGATTCTTATCGGAGGTTTTAGAACCAAGCTGAGGAAGGTTCATGTAATAGGCTTCGGCAAGTCTAGTCTTAGAATGGCTGAAGCTTTAAATGATATTCTCGGGGATTTCATTCTAGGTGGTGTGATTATAACACCTGATAAATCTGGAAGATTAGGATCTATAGAAATTTCTAAAGGAGATCATCCTATTCCAGGAGATAATACTTCAAGATCTTCGGAGAGATTGCTCGAGTACTTATCCAATGTGGAAGAAGATGATCTGGTGATTATCCTGATCTCTGGAGGAGGTTCAGCACTCTTCGAAAAGCCTCTTCCAGGTCTAGATCTAAGAGATCTTGCTGTCGCAACAGATATTCTAATGAGATCTGGTGCAGACATAATAGAGCTGAATACCGTGAGAAAACATCTCTCAGCGGTTAAGGGAGGAAGACTTCTGAGATATATAAAAAGTAAAGAGATCTATTCACTTATAATGAGTGATGTTATAGGAGATCCTATAAGTTTCATAGCTTCAGGTCCTACAGCAGCTGATGAGACCACATATAAAGATGCTATAGAGGTTCTGAGAAATAGAAAAATCTGGGATAAGATTCCTGAGAGTGTCAGAAGAGTTCTTCTGAAAGGATTAAATGGAGAGGTTGAGGAAAGTATTAAACCAGGAGATAAAATTCTGGAGAAGGTTAGAAACATAATCATAGCAAGCAACATAATATCTCTCAATGCCATGGAGATCTATGCCAGAGAGAGAGGTTTTAATGTTGTGAATCTAGGTCCTTACATAGCTGGAGAAGCTAGGGAGGTGGGGAGAACCATGGCATCGATTCTTAAAAGTATTAAAAATCTGGGAAAACCTGTTAGACCACCTGCAGTAGTATTATGCGGTGGAGAAACCACAGTGACTGTAAGAGGAGAAGGAGTTGGAGGTAGGAATCAGGAGATGTGTCTCTCTATAATGATAGAGATCAGAGGCTTGGAGAATATCTACTTTGCATGTATAGGAAGTGATGGAATAGATGGGGTAAGCCCGGCTGCGGGAGCTGTGGTCGATGGCAGAGGTTTTGAGGAGGCTGTGAGATTGGGTATGGATCCAAAGGATTATCTTGATAGAAATGATTCTTACACCATACTAAAGAGAATAGGTAGAACCGTGGAGACAGGTCCTACAGGAACTAATGTAGGAGATTTCTATCTGGGGGTTGTAATCTAGGTCTATTATCTTAAATATGGTCGGGGGTTGATTCTATCATGAGAAGTCTTGTTTCACAGATTATGATCTATAGAGTTGGTGTGTTGAATGCCTAGGATTATTAGAGGGTCTCTCCTCATTGATTTTCATAGGATCATATCTAAATCAGAGGATTCAGAGATTCTTCTACTAGATCTCTTAAGAGATCTGTTGGAGCTAAGACGTAATGGTTGTAGTATCTATGTTTCTAAAGAACCATTCACAGCAAACATGGAATTTGAGGATAGAGTATATAGAATCTCGCTCGGTATATCTACTCTAATTATCTCGTGTGATAATAGAGATCTCTATAAGAATATATCTAGATCTACTGCTCAGATTGTTTACACACTGAGAGAAGATGTATGGCTTAGAGTAAGATACTTCGAAAACTGTATACGTTGTGAAAATACTTATGTGGAGGAACTCATCAGAGAACTTGGTATAAGAAAAGATTGTGAGCATGGAGGCTTCATAGGAGTTGAAAAAGATCTATCAAGTTCTATAATGATCCCTGAAAGACCTGCAATAATCTTTCTCGAGGGTGAAGGTTTAGCAGAAAAGATAGGTCTTAGAAGGAATCTAACAGCTTTAAATGTTCTATCTTTCATGATAGATGATCTATATAGCGAGTGTGTCTATACAGATCCAGGTGTAAGGATGAGAGGTATAAAAGCAGATCCTCTGATACTTGATGATAAAGGTAGAATCATAGCATACGAAATAGACCCTGAGGTATTCCTATTCACATGTGTGCCAAAGAAATATAGAGACCCTCTCAATATAATTTCCATCTTCTACGCTTTAACACATGAACATCTTCAGATCGAGTGATAAGATAAATAGGATCATAATAAGAAGAATAGTTTAAATAGAGGGGAATACTAAAAATAATTGAGGAGGCCGCGGTAGCTCAGCCTGGGAGAGCGCGGGACTGTGGGCTCCTAAAGTAGGCCGCGCCAAGCCGGGGGATAGATATCCCGAGGTCCCGGGTTCAAATCCCGGCCGCGGCCCATTTGATATAATTACTCTGTTGAGATGATCTTAAATACCTTTTTTAATCCATCTAGGGTATATGTCTGGTCTCATTAGAACTCTCATCGTGCTAGCTACAATTCCTTTACTCTTCATCATTATCTCTTCTGAGTTCATAAGAGATCTAGCTACTGCCACGAGTTCTCCTCTTGGTGAAAGTATTGCTATTACGTCTCCTCTTTCTATGCTCTTATCGAATAAAACTATTCCGGGGATTGCTAGTTGAGCTCCTCTGGCTATAGGATCTACCGTGTGCACATCTACAACTATCTTCGGGAGATGCGATATCCCGTATTCTACTGGAAGTATGCATTCTCTCAGATACCTCTCTTCTCCTTCTTCTTTGTATAGGTACATAGCCTCTGAAAGTCTGTGTAGTGTAACCATGTTTAGATCTTCTCTAAACACTCCTGCTCTAACTCTTCTAAGTTCTCTCATATGAGCTCCAACACCCAGGATAAGACCTATATCATGTATTAGTTTTCTAATGTAGGTTCCTGGATCTGTGACTACTCTTATAAGATAAAGCCTGCCATCATGATCTAGAACTTCAATCTTATGAATCCTTCTAATCCTAATATTTCTCCTAACAGAGGATCTCAGAGGTGGTCTCTGATATATCTCGCCGGTAAACTCCCTGAAAACCTCTAAAACCCTCTCCTCAGGAACATCTGAATGAAGCTCCATTAAAGCTATATACTCCTTAACAGTATGAACCATTACACCTACGATCTTAACACTCTCCTCAAGAGCTATAGGAAGAACCCCGGACACGCTGGGATGTCCTTCGTAAGAGCGTCTAAGGTCCCAGCGTGTCCAGCCTTTGCAACTCCAAGAATCCTTTTAACCCATGCAGCCACCTCATGACTTGTAGGTCCTGGAGGCTTATCTAGATTTATAATCCCCAATCGAATGTGTGTTTCTATAGGTCTTTCATAGGGATTAAACCCATATCTATATACGTCGCCTATCTCTTCCTTCCTAATAACATATTCTGTTTCTCTCGAAGCTATTTCATCGAGTTTTCTAATAAATCTAAGGACCTCCTCAAGACTCATTAAATCTCCCGTAAAAATAAAATCTCCGACCACGAATAAATATATGGAGAGACCGCCCACGAGGCTTACGGAGGTTCAAGCCTCCGAGGAAACTCCGCCCTCTCACGGCACCCGACCTCCGAAAGGAGGGCGGCGAGAAGCCGCTGAACCGGCACAGAAATGACACGGCCTAGAGGGTGTGTGAATGATGGGGCTGATCCTCTGACTATCCTCTAGGCGCGGTGAGACAGCCGGTTCTCGGGAGAGCAAGGCCGAGTAGTGCCTATGAGAGCCGTGGGAGGCACAGGTAGGCCGCTTAGCCTAATGCCTCTACTACAGAAGGCGGGTTATGTGGGCGGTCTCTCCTATTTTTCTTAGGGGGTATGTATAAATCTATTTAAATACCCCATTTACCGATATATATTTGGGGCTTTAATCTATATGTCTTTGAAGTCTGAAGTAGATAAATGGTATGAGATCTCTCTCAAAGCTCATAAGTATTATGAAGGTAAGATTGAGGTGATTCCTAAAGTTCCTATTGAAAAGCTTATATACTTCGCTGTCTGGTATACTCCTGGTGTTGCCGAGCCTTCGAGGGCTATTTCTAAGAATAAGGATTTGAGCTTCGAGATAACATCTAGGTGGAATATGATTGCTGTGGTTACTGATGGAACTAGAGTTCTAGGATTAGGAAATATAGGTCCTGAAGCTTCATACCCCGTTATGGAGGGTAAGGCACTCATATTCAAATTCCTAGGAGGAGTTGATGCAGTTCCACTTCCTATAAGAGCTAGAGATGCTGATGACTTTGTTGAAACTGTTAAAAAGCTTGAGCCAGCTTTTGGAGGTATAAATCTTGAAGATATTGAAAGTCCTAAGTGTTTCTACATACTCGAGAGACTTAGAAAGGAGATGGAGATACCTGTGTGGCACGATGATCAGCAGGGTACTGCTACGGCAACGCTTGCAGGCTTGATCAACGCTCTCAAGATTGTTGGAAAGAAGATCTCTGATGTATCTATAGCATTAATAGGCGCGGGAGCTTCTAACATACCCACATATAGACTGCTCGTAAAGATGGGGGCAAACCCAAAGAACATGTATTTAGTAGATACAAAGGGCATACTTCATGCTGAGAGAGATGATATTGATAAGCTGAGATTTGAAAATCCATGGAAGTATCAGATAGCGATAGAATCTAATGGAGAGATGAGGAGAGGAGGTATTAAAGAGGCTATGGAAGGAGTTGATGTAGTTATTGCAGCATCAAGACCCGGACCTGGTGTGATTAAGAAAGAATGGGTGGCTAGGATGAACAAAGATGCAATTGTATTCGCTCTTGCAAATCCTGTCCCAGAGATATGGCCGTGGGAGGCTAAGGAGGCTGGTGCTAGAGTTGTTGCGACTGGTAGAAGCGATTTTCCTAATCAGATTAATAACAGTCTCGCATTTCCCTCTATATTCAGAGGAGCGTTAGATGTGAGGGCTAAAACCATAACGGATGAGATGGCTATCAGAGCTGCGGAGACTCTAGCTAGATTCGCGGAGGAGAAAGGGATTCATGAGGATTATATAATACCTACAATGGAAGAATACGAGGTTTATATAAGAGTCGCGGTAGCTGTCGCCGAAAAAGCTATGGAGCAGGGTGTTGCTAGGATTAGTAAAAGTAGGTCTGAGCTTGAGGAACGTGCTAGAGAGATTATAGAGAAAACTAGAGAGAAATATGCTACACTAATAAGAGCCGGACTTATAAAAGATATTGTACAACTATGAGGTGTGAGGTCTATGTCTATGAGTTCTTCTTATAGAATAAGAAATGCAGAAAAAAAGGATCTGGATGAAATAGTTAATCTAATAGTGAGATTGAAAAAGCTTAATGAAGAATTCGATCCTCTATATACAGTGAGAGAAGAAGTAGCAGAAGTCGCGAGAGACTACATTGAGAAATCATTAGAGAGAGATGACGTGTTTATACTGGTTGCAGAGAGTGGCGGGAGAATTGTAGGAGTTATAAGAGTTGAGATCAGATCTAGAATATTCTATCAGCCAGTGTTTGAAGGTATTATAACAGATCTCTATACACTCCCAAGCTTCAGAGACAAAGGTATTGGAACAGCACTTTTAGATGAAGCTATAAAAATCCTTAGAAGTAGAGGAATTAGCATCATAGGAGCTGAATTTCCTCCGATGAATAAAATCGCTGTAGAATTCTACGAGAAGAGAGGCTTTAAACCGCTTCTATACACTTATTTCAAAGAAATTTAATATTCAGATGACCTTAAATAAAAAATAATATAATATTTTTCAAAAATTTAATTAAGTCCATGATCAGGCATCTTTATCTATGCTCACAGGTATAGCTCTGGGATCTGGTAGTATTCTTATTATGGCATCACCTCTTCTCATTATAGTCATTATATCTTCAAGATACTTCTCTCCTATTCTTAGGAATTTAGATGCCTCAGCCCAAAAACTCTTGCTAGGATTGCTCATCACTATAAGAAGACCTGTATTTTCAGCGATCATATCCCATAGCTCTCCAAAATCTTTAAAACTCTGCGTAGCCATAGAAATAGAGATACCATATCCTCTAGCTAGTCTTAGAAGATTTACAATTCTCCTAGAAGTTCTTCTGCTGAGAAGAATCCATGCTTCATCTAATCCTAGAAATATATTAACCTGAGAATCCGGCTTCTCTCTAGATGCCATGTTTATAAGATCCTGGAAGAATATGTTTATAGCGTACCTTAGAAGCTCTTCTCTCTCCTTAGTAAGATCTCTCATCGTAACCACATTCATCTCACCTTTCCTGATCTCGTATCCTTTTCCAGGTTCTGTATCTAGTGATGAGATCTCTCTCAAGATCCTTTCTATAATACCATTCAATCCATCATGATCTTTCTCATAGAGTGTTGTTATGATATCATCCCATGAAGGTTTGTCATATTTTTCATAGCTTCTTCTCAGAACCTCAAATAACACTCCTTGAAGTCTTAGATCATTTATCTCATAACTTTCTATAATACTGTCAAAAATCTGGTAAACCCTGATCCATGGTGTAGTATTGCGAGGCTCTAGAGAGTTTAGAGATGTTCTAGGAATATCGATCAGATGATAATAAACACCTCTCTCCATAAGCCTGCTGGCTATGTCGCCGCGAATGTCTACGAACAATACAGTGGATCCAAATATCTCGTGAGCTCTTCTCAATATGGTTATAAGAGTTTCAGTCTTACCGCTTCCCGTAGGTCCTACTATAAGAATATGAGGATTGAATGCTTTCATAGGATCCCAGAAGACAACTCTAGTATCATTAAGGATCCTTCCTATAACTATACCTGATTTATGAGGATTTCTATGCTGTATAATATTTTTAATAAGAGGTGATATTATGATTGCTGAGCTTGAAAGCCATATGGATTCTTTACCATAGAGGATTCTTCTTAGAGATCTCATTAAAAAACCTGATCTAAATCCGAAAAAATCTATTGAGGATCTCTATAATATGAAGTCCTCTTACTTCTTCTACTATAACACCTAGATCCTTAAGTTCTTCTGATAATAGCTTTATTCTCTGTTCAAGTCTTTCTCTAGCTTCATTCTCATCAGATCCCTCAGCGGATACGGATATTATCATGACAATATTATACGGGAGATCTCCTTCTAGAAGCTTCTGCTTAAGTTTTCTCAATCTTTCTATCTCTGTTAAAATCTTCGAATTAGTAGGATCGCTTTCTCTGATAATTTCTTTCACTTGAATAACCGAATCTATTCTATCTATTATCTTCTTCCTATCAAGAGGTATGAATGATATTCTTATATCTATCGGAAACGGTTTTGATAGAATCTTTACATAGGCATTTAAAAATCTACTTAACTCGTGTTCTTGAAGTTCGTCAAGAGACCTTGTCACATCCTTTACTATTAGAAATCCTCTAGCAATACATCCCTTATCATCACAACCTGCTAGATAGCTGCCTCTGATCCTTATATCTTCAACTCCAAATATATGCTTTAGATATCTTTCAAACATCTAGCTTAACCTCGTGAGAGTCTCTCTAAGATGTAGAGCATGATGCAAAGCACTTTGTAGAAGCTCTCTAAAATCTCTAGGTCTTATTAGAAGAATCTCTCTTAAAACTCCATCGAATAACTCTATAGAAAGTTCTTTCGAGAGATCAGGTTCTCGTACTCTTATTATATTGATACCTTTTTGAAGTTTTCCAAAACCTTCTAAAGAGCCATTGTAGAGAATGTAATAGCTGTCTGAAGATACCTCTACTAGAATCTGTAATTCTCTTGGTAGTATTATCACTCTGTAGTCTCTTAAGATCCTCTCTTCACTGCTCAGCCTAAGCATGTTTATCAGATCTTCTCTTCCAATTCTTCTAGGCTCTTCTAGATTTATCTTTCTAGAGAATCCCCACAGATAATCTTCTCCTGAGATCCAGAGATCTATCTTGGATCTTCCCTTACACAGATTCTTTTCAAAACCTAGATTTATTCTAATAGTACTTTCTTCACTTCTTCTCTCGAGAATTTTAGAGTACTCGTTGCATTTGATCTCGATCCTACTCTCATAACTTTTAAGATTCTTACCATCTATACTGATTACAATCTCTTCACCAGAGAAGTTTATGCTAGCGCTAGCATCTACTTCTACTAGATCTAATTCTCTGGAATCTAATACTTTCTCGAATTCTCCACCAGAATCTTTAGCTACTATAGAGATCTTATATCTAGACTCATAAAAGCTATTGATATGCAGATCTCGATCTATGCAGTACTCTAAGATTCTACTAGATTCTAGATCTTTTCCACCTATATCCTTTTCAAGAACCCTATCTCTAGATTCCACGACTATCCTATAGTTATAATACTTAAAGATATCTGGATTCTCTATCGCGGTAGAGATCCTTAGCAGAGGTTTTCCATAGCATTTTTTATGAAGCCCTTTCCGAGAAAATTGAATATAGCCTTCAAGAATCTTAACAGGCTTGATCACTCTAGGAAGCTCTATCTCAACAATATCTGAGCCTAATAGAAAACCTGCTTTAAAAACTATTTTCTCCCCATCTACAGGGATCTGAGGTATTATTATAGACTCTGTGTTCCTCCTTATAATTCTACCTCTTAAAACCTCAGCCAGATCTATATCAGGGTATTCTCGTGGGATTCTTATAAAACCTCTATCATCTATCTCTCCTATTACAACTTCTTCTTCCGAGAAGAGATCTACTGAATATAAATGTTCTCGATCTATACAGTAGACATTCTTTCTATAACCAATACATCTTATGTTAGATTTCTTATCTACAGACTTCTTTCTAGAATTTTCAGGATCTAATATCTCCAGTCTATCTCCTCTCTCAATAACTACCCCGCCTCTGAAGAAGCTTACCAGATCATTTTCAGATAGTTTATCAAGAATCTTAGAGTAAGAACCTCTGAAGATTCTGAGTGTACCACCGATTCTTAGGATTATAGAATCTTCAAAACCACCTATAAACCGAACCTCTTCATCAGGATCGATCTTGGTTATATGCTTCATGCTACTCTCGCCATATAGCACAAGCCATCGTGTAAGATTATTAAGAGCTATGATCTGATCTTTATTTCTAGCTATCACACTTACAGGATCTGATATCTCATAGCTACCTTCAATATCTATCGCAAGAGTCTTCTCATTATTCAATACTACAGAACCTATACCATCACCCAGAAAACAGTCTGTCACTCTTCCGAAAACCTCCAGATATCTGAAACTTCCAAACTCCTCACCATATATCACGAAGCTTCTTCTACCTAGTTCTAATCCTACCACTGCGATGCCATCAGATCTTCTTACGCAGAAGTTTTTAATATCATATATTTTGTCGTTAAGTACCGCAGTTTTCCTCCTACTAGATATGAAGAGGATTCCTAATTCTCTAAAGTATACTGCTTCAAAGTATCTTACCGAAGAGATCTTATGTATGATATTGTTCTCATCAAAGTTCCTATAGAATTCTATCTCTCTACTCTCAGGTCTGTATACAGCAATCAGATCTTTGAATAAATATACTGGAATACCTCTTGATATTCTCGCCATAATAGAGCATTCACCTTCGCTACAACTTACTATTACTCCATTCAAATAATAGATCCATTCTCCTAATTGCGTGTCTATGCTGATATAAGGTCTTCTAATGATCCTCGGTTCACTTCTTCCATCAATATGAATAAGTCCGGGTCTATATGACGAGAAGTTTATTCTCAGATCTCTTGAAAGCAGTTCAATAGGTATGTAGAGACTTCTAAAATCTACCAGTTTATAAGGTTTTCTAATTTTAACAGCATTCATGACGCTCATCGAAGGGAACCTCCCATAAGTATTAGGTAAAATATAAGCTGTAGAGATCCGATGAAACCATTTAGAAGTTCATCGAATAAGATTTTTGATGCTACCAGTGATGATGATATAAGTGCTATAACGGATAGATCTATTATGATCTCTTTATTCATTATGATTCCAGCCACCTGCGAGAAGAGTAGTGGTTGCATGAAAACTATTATAAGTGAGAACAGGTTATGGATCATATAGTTTCTATATGAAGAGTATAATTCAAGAATCTTTTCACAGAACTTATCATAGAGATCGCTAGCTATACTTCCAGCTTCTCTCATGAATCTCATAGCGAATAATATATAACCGCTTAACCATGTTCTGAAACTTCTCTTAAGCTTTTGATCTTCATTGAAATTACCTAGATCCTTGAAAACCCTTACATGAGACTGAGATCCTATTATAAGATTCCTGACTAGCATTAGTTCTCTCAAAATATCTACAAAGAGTTTTACCGATGGTATGCTAGCTATGAGTATAGCAAGCGAGTATAGCCCGAGATTAGAGATCACAAACTCTTTCACAGAAGATATAGCTTTAAATCCGCTACCCATAAGGATCAGAATTGCCGGGGTTATTAGAAGAGATAAAGAGATGTAACCTGATAGAGAAGCTATTCTACTTCTTCTTATAATCCTCATAGGCATAGGATGTCTAGGTATTATCAATGATAGTATTAGAGATATCGCAAGCATGAGAGTTTCAGAATACATCACTATATAAACCCCGTAGATCACTGAGAGAGTTGTTACTATTATAGCTACTATGGTATAGACTGTTAGAATCATTGTAAGAATACTGACTTTAGCTGATATGATTCTCTTATACCTGGCGTCAAGCTCTCTCATTATATCTTCAAGGAGTATCTCTAGATATACTCTCTGAGTTCCAAGAGATCTGTTCACAAGATAGTTTCTCATGATTTTTCTAAGCATTCCAGGAAGTATATTCTCTGACATAAGCCTTAGAGCTTCTGTAAAACCTGTGAATCTAGCTAAATTTCTTGCTTTGACAGCTATCTTTCTAGATGCTGTGAATATTCTGTACTCTCTAGAGTATTCTGAGATTTTATTCATAAGATAACCTATTTCATCACCTGATGAAGGAGATGAAGATGCTAATAGAATTAGATATGGAGTCTCTTCTTCAAGATCTCTCTTAAACTCTATGTATCTTATGAGGGGATTTAGGAGGAAGTATGAGAGAATCAGTGTGAAGGTTAGAAGAGTCATCTTAAGTGGTGCTGTATAAGTCCAGGCTGCGAACATTGTCTCGGGTAGTAGTATCAGGATTGATAGTAGCGTTGCCACTCCTATCATTATATAAGCTCCTCTCCTATACACCCTCAGATCTAGAGTTGGCTTGACTATGATATAGATCCTTTTAAGACCTAGAAGAATTTTTTGAGCATTAAGCATGCTAAATACCACTTCTAATAACTTTCGGCACTTTTCTTCAAGGCTTCTCCCAGGTGGTAGCTTCTATAGATAATACTACGCTTGTTAAGATCCTCAAGATAATTATAGATCCTTCTAATTCTTATACTATTAATCCCAGGTATTATCTCATCTATGAACTTAAGGATCCTCTTATTATTCTCAATACCCAGCACCGCTATAGATCTGATAGACGACACCTGATAAGGCTTGAGAGATATAGGTGGAGACATAAGTCTCGTAATAACTTCTCGAGAAGATCCTCCGTGAAACGTTGTTAAAGCTCCTAAACCCATGTTAAGAGCTTGAGCAAGGATCTTAGCTTCAGCGCCTCTGGTCTCACCTATGACGATAATCTTGTTTACGGAAGACCTTAGAGCAGCCTTGGTGAGGATATACTGATCCACTCTGGCTATACCTGTCTCATAAGTAGTGTATTTAACCCAACTACTATCTTGAGGGATCTCGATCTCTGGCGTATCTTCTATTATTATAACCTTCCAATTTCTAGGCACATAAGAATTAAGTATAGCTCTAAGGAGAGTTGTCTTACCACTTCCCGGAGCCCCTGCTATAACTAGGGATCCTCTTCTTAGTATTAATTCTCTGAAGTACTCTGCGACAGCTTCATTTATCATCTCTCTTCTAATGAGATCATCGATCGTTATTTTTCGCAAGATATTCTTTCTAATGGTCACTTCAATTCTTTCACCCGCCACACTAGGTCCTACGAGATGAACTCTATGACCTCCATCTTCTGTTGGTAGTTGTATGTCTAGTATGGGATTTACATGTGATATCGCCTTACCAACCTTGCTTGCTATAAGCTGTTGAATTTCTATAAGTTCACTGATATTTTCGATTCTAACATTAGACCTAACAAGATCCACCCTGGGATCTATTGATGTTATAAATGAATGTCTAACCCATATAGGTCCGACACCCGATATGCTTATATCTTCAACATAAGGATCTTCTAAGAACACTTGAAGCTTCTTATAGCCTAACTCCTCTTTTAATATATAGAATATGAATTCACTTTCGTCATTAAAGCCATTATATTTTTCTATGATTTCCCTGAGTTCCCGCTCTTTCATCACATGTGTGTCGGAGAGTCTTAGAATGAATTCCTCTTTCAGAGATCTGATTCTATGGCGGAATCTTGACTCAAGATCTCTATACCTATCCTGGATCCTTACCAGATACATGTATTCATCATTTATTTTAGCAAGAGAGATCCTGTATATACCGAGATCATATTCTAAAAGCTCTTCATAATTCTCTTCGGGAATATCTCCGCCTGGTAAAATATACTGCTTGCTGGAATCACTCTCTCTATAGATAGAATTATCCTGAAGCTCTTTTAATCTAGGACTGCTAAAAAATCTAGAAAAAAAGTTTATTTTATTAAACAGGTTCATCTTCTTCCACCTACTCATATTATTATGCTCCTAGTGCTTCAACACTTGTCTCAGAACCTGATCTGGTGCTAGAGATTATCGATATTATAACTTTGTCAATTACATAGCTAGTGCTACTACTACTTCTCAATATTATGGTAATGCTCTGACCAGGATCTATTCTAATGGGCAGGGTGTTCTGACCTAGTATTATGAAGCTAGAACCATTGATGCCGCTTATTACATCTACTTGTGGTTCTGAATTATAGTTATTCCTATAGACTAGCGTTATCTTTGTAATGTTGGCAGGACTTGATCCATCATTTGAGATCCTTAAAGTCACCAGAGTGTATCCCACGTAGCTTGTATCGTAAGATGCTCTGATCTTCTCAATAACAGGTAGCGTTGATATCTGAGAGTTTAGCCAAGATTGTAGGAGTATTACTGCAGGAATCGCTATCGCCAGTATGAGCAGTATCACAACCAGCTCGCTTATACCTTTTCTAATCCTTATATCAGATCTTTTTCTCATGTTTATCTCCATCATATCTAACCAGCTTATAAATCTGGAGAGGGATAGGTGAAAGTATTGGTGATTTCTCGCGTTTATATGCTTCAACTTTATACTTTTACAGAGTGTAGAGATAATGAGTTACAACGTAGATGATTATAATGAGCCTCCCTATGATTTTGAGATCGAAAGAATCGTAGAAGAGATTAAGAGAGTTAAAGCTAGGAAGATTCTGATACAACTACCTGATGGACTCAAGATCTATTCTAGGTATATATATGAGGAGTTAGCTAGAAGAGTTGATGTAGAGATCAATTTCTCAGGAGATAGCGCGTGGGGATCTTGCCTCTTAAACGATGTGGAATCTGAGAGAGGAGGATATGATCTTTTAGTACACATAGGTCATATGCCATATCCTTACTATAGATCTAGATCTAAAGTGTTATTCATACCAGCATACAGTAGAATTGATATAGATGAAGATCTTCTGAAGAAAGCTTCTGAAGAGATCGAAAGACATAATGCCAGAAAAATCGCTATCTTCACCACGATTCAGCATGAGAAGCTCTTACCAAAAGTTTCTCGCTACATGTCTCAGAGATATGAGGTTATATCTCCTAATAAAGGTCCTATCGTTATGGGTTGCGAGTATTCTTCCCCTATATCAGTTAGAGATAGAGTAGATCTATATCTTATAATATCTGGTGGGGTGTTCCATGCCTTAGGTCTAGGACTTGCGGTATACGGTAAGCCTGTTATAAAGATAGATCCTTACGAGAGAAAGATAGTGGATCTGAGCTATGAGATTAACAAGATATATAAGATAAGGATCTATAAGATCCATCAAGCTTCTGAGGCTAGAAATTGGATCCTTATAGATGGGGTGAGAGGACAGAATAGGTCTTGGTATAGAAAATATCTCGAAAACCTATTAAGAGAGAGAAATAGAGAATATATTGTGTATATATCGGAGATCATCAATAGAGATCTTCTTTATAATATTGATAGTAGATGGGCTGAGGCCTACGTAATACTCGCATGTCCTCGGATTCCTATAGACGATCTATGGGATTTTCCAAAACCTGTTCTGACACCAGGAGAAGCTAGGATAGCTCTCAACGGAGGTAGCAAAGGATATTCTTTCCCATGGTAGTATTAATATGAGAATATGTCTAAAAGAAATATTAGGTCGCTATCTTGCTCCCTATATGTATGTAAGCCACTTTCTATACCTGACAACCTTACCTCTTACAACATCATCATATAACTGTTGAAGAGCTCTTGTCACAGGACCTGGCACGCCCGGCCCGATCTTTATATTATCTACTTCAACTATAGGTGTCACCTCTGCTGCAGTTCCTGTGAAGAATGCTTCATCTGCTGAGTATAGCATTCCGAGAGATATATCATCTTCGAATACGTCGATTCCTAGTTCTCTGTCTAGAAGTATCTTTATAGTCTCTCTAGTTATTCCTGGAAGCACTGAGGCGTATAGAGGAGGTGTTATGGCTTTTCCGCCTTTTATAATAAATATGTTCTGACCAGGTCCTTCACTGACGAAACCTCTTATATCTAGCAGAAGTGCTTCGTCAAAACCTCTTACCTCTGCATCTACACTCGCCAGGTAACTATTGATATAATGTCCGGTGGCTTTTGCATTCATAGGAAGAGAATTTGGAGGGATCCTTCTCCAAGCAGATGTAACCACGCGAGCTCCCTTGGTGTAGGCTTCTCCAAGGTATCTTCCCATTCTGAGAACTCCTATTGCGAGTGAGGCTTTTCTAGAGGGAGGCTTGACTCCTAGCTTTGTTATGTTTAGGAACACGAGAGGTCTTATATAGCATTCATCAAATTTAGACGCTCTTACAGTATCTATAATGGCTTTCTCAACTTCCTCAGGAGCGTATGGAATCTCTAGCTTATATATCTTAGCTGATTCGAATAATCTATCGATATGTTCTTTCAATCTGAATATAGCAGTTCTACCATCATGAGTCTTATAAGCTCTTATTCCTTCGAAAACTCCTACTCCATAGTGGAGTGAATATGTCATAACATGGATCTTAGCTTCGTGGAATGGTATTAGCTCGCCATCAAACCACACATACTCACCAAAATCCCCTATAGGAGAGGACGTAGAACTCAAAAACCAGCTCCCTAGTAAAGAGTGTCTCAGAAGATAATAAATGTTTTAAAATGCTCTAGGATTCTAGTCTTCTAGAACTTCACCTAGATTAAGACTTCTAGGCATTGGAGGAAGAGATCTCTTGTGATAACTATTCTTATACCTTCTAATGACCTCATCAACTAGTTCCCTCGAGAAACCTAGGACCTCGATAACCTCGCTCTTCTTCATCTTGAGATCGAATAACGCATACATTATCTGATCTAGGATGCTGTAGTCTGCAGGAAGCTCATCTATGGCTTTATGTCCTGGATATAGTTGAGGTGATGAGGGCTTTGCATATATTCTCTCAGGAAGACCTAGCCACTTCCCCAGTTTTCTAACTTGTGTCTTATATAGATGTGTTATTACTAGAAAATCTGCGGCGCCATCCCCGTACTTTGTGAAGTATCCTAGAATATATTCACTCTTATCACCGGTACCGGCAACAAGATATTTTCTTGTATTCGCATACAAATAAAGTATGCATGTTCTAACCCTAGCTCTAAGATTAGCTATACTCATTTTATCAATAGTTTCTCCGGATTCTGACACCTTTCTTATAAAACTCTCTGTAATATCATCGATCGGTATTATAACTCTCTCGATTCCAAGATGATCTGCAAGCCATAGAGCGTCTTCAACGTCTTCTTTTGGTGTGAATGATGTGGGCATTATAACTCCTAGGATTCTTGAGGGTTCTATGCTATGAGCTAGAACCGTTGCAACAACAGAACTATCTACACCACCGCTCAACCCTATTGTAACACCTCTAGAGTTGCTTCTTGCCAGCATATCGTTTACGAATCTTGCTATATACTCGATCTCCTTAGTCCACTCTAGATCGGGGATCTCGATTCTTTTGTAACTCATGTTTTCTTCCTCGTTACTAGAAATAGATAGCAGATTAAATATGGTGATACACATTTTAACTCTAAAGGTCTTGAGCTAGATCCTTAGAATCTGGATCTTTACACATCTCTCTTCCATATAATTTCTATTAGCGATCTCTGATACTATCTTTAGAAAATACTCGTAGTCATTCACATATCTCATGAACTCTCTATAGCATTCCTCACTAAGTACATCTCTGAGTCTCATAATAAAAATACAGTTATAGCTTGCTATAGCGGATAGAATACCTCCACTTGTAAATAGATCTAGCGTTGTCTCAAGATCCTCTCTAGAGGCAAGACAGCTAGAACTAGGGTGTGTATGCACTACTGCTATAACCTCTTCAGATACTCTTGGTATGGTAATACTTCTTTCCTCGCCTTCTAAAAAGATCCATGTACCTTCTCTCAGAAGAATACCCATGTATTCTCTATCTAATTCTCTTGTTTTCCTCACATATATGGTTATAAGATCTTTTATTTCTTCTACTAAGAGCTTGTAGATCCTATCAAGGTATGTGTCTAAATTCTCGAGAGAAATTCTTATCAGATTATCATCAGAGATAGAGTTAAGATCTATTCTGTCTAAACCTAGATCCTTTGCTACCCCTCTTAATACCTCCTCAGGAATATTATCTTCACAATCTCTAGCTCTTATAATGATATCTCTCCCGAATCTCTCTGCAGAGATCTCTATAGATTTGCACGAATACTCTTCTATAAGATCAAGTGATGTGTCTAGAATTTTCATTAGTTTAGAGATCTTAAGAGCTCTCTCAGTTTTATACTCCGAATACTCTCTCATAGTACTTCCTTAATTCTAAATATAGCTCCTCTACATATAACTATAGAGTGAAAGAGTCTGGGGGTGTAGATTATAAACCTATTCGCGCTATATCTGGTAATCCTATCAGTAAACCTCTTCATACTACTCGCCTACGCAGTAAGACTTGTACTCAGACCCGAGACTCTGGTTGAGGATATAGAGAGACTAAGCAAGTATGCGAGCAGATCCTCTATAAGAAGCTCGAGAAAAAAGAAAGAGATAATCTCAGTCAGAGCAAGCCTGATCAGGAGAAAGCTTTTCGCTAGAACTCTCACGTCAGCATTCATACCCGTGCTAGGCATGTTTATCATAATACTCTATATATCCTCATTTTATGGAGAAGCCTCTCTAGCAACAAGATCTAGCTGCGCTCTTCCACCTCCCATAGAGTTCTATACCGGAGGAGAATGCTATATAGTATCGGTCTGGATCGTATTTCTAAGCTTTCTAGCTATAATGCCCTTATACAATCACCTATCAGGATTCGACCTCTTAAAGACTTCTGAGAGTAAGTAGGCATTGTGAAGAAAATATGAGAATCAGATTAACCTGGTATGGGGAGATTCAATTTCAGATATTCTACAAGCTCTTTATATCTGTTTCTGACCGTAACCTCTGTCACACCAGCTGCCACAGCTATCTCCTTCTGAGATCTCTTCTCATTACTTAGTAGCGTTGCAATATACACAGCTGCAGCCGCTATTCCTGCAGGATCTTTTCCAGCTCCTATTCCTGTATTTCTTATCTTGTTTATAATATCTTTGGCAATAGCTTCTACGGAACCGCTTAATCCTAGCTGAGCCACTATTCTAGGTATGTATAATGTTGGATCAGGCTTTGGAATCTCCACATTGAGCTCCTCCCAATTAAGCTCCTTCCATAGAAGTCTATAGCATCTTGCTATCTCTTTTCTATCACTTCTCGTGTATTTAACTATTTCATCAAGAGATCTAGGTGTTCTCATGATCCTGCATGCAGCATATAAAGCTGCAGCTACAATACTCTCAATAGCTCTACCTCTTACAAGACCTGATTCAATAGCTTTCTTATATATTATAGCAGCCTGATCTATAACCTCCTTAGAGAGTCCTAGAGCTGAGGCTAGCTTGTGAAGTTCTTCATAAGCCTGGGTGACATTTCTATCAATAGTATTCTGAACCTTAGCTCTCAGCTGTAGTTTTCTCATTCTCGCATACTCTATCTTCTTCTTCAGATCCAGCTTTTTACCAGTTGCGTCTTTACCACCTACATCAATAACACTTGTAACATCGCTGCCCTGAAGTATTGGAGAAACAGGAGATCCGGCTCTAGCTCTTCTCTCCCTCTCCTCACTAGTATAAGCTCTCCAATCAGGACCTACATCTATAAGTCTTTCTTCGATAACCTCTCCTGTGTCTACACAGATCTTCTCTCCTCTAGCTTCATCATATATGATCCTGCCAGAGGGACATGGAGATCTCTCTTCACGCTTAACATCCTCGGAAGAAGTAGCCTGACTATAACTCATTATTATTCACCTTATTATATTAGCCATTAAAATATGATGTTTTTCAAAGCTTATAAAGATAACTACTCATCCTCTCGATCTTCCTATTCTTCGACTATTACACATACTGTTCATAATAACTATCTCTTAGGAGGTTTAAATTATTGTATCATTCGCCTATAGAATCTCTTCTTATGGTAGTGAAGAAAATTGAAAAGAGGTTCTCTCTCATATCACTAGATATTAGATCTCTGAAACCTGAGAAAATACTATATTTGAAGTCTTAGCATTTATAGCGATCTGTAGAATTGGATAAATGATAGGATGGAAGATCAGATCTAAAAACGATCTAGACAATATCTATCTAGTATCCTCCTAATCACTCCTGTGGTCGAGTAATTGTCTATTCTTGTAGGCATTCTCATTATAGTTATATTGCCTAGATTTCTGTTTCTTAGTTCTCTAACTAGATCCTCTTCGTTAAAGACTTGATCCGGACCTAGCAATATTATATCAGGTCTAACTCTTTCAACACTTCTCAAGACATCTCCTTCGTCTCCTAGAAATGCTTTGTATACATATCTAACAGCTGAGACAACTTCAAGCCTCCAACTCTCTGGATTAACAGGCTCTCTACCTTTGAAGCGTACTACGTTAGCATCTCTAGCTATAGATACATATACCTTCCCATACTCCGAAGCCTTCTTGAGAAGCGCGATATGACCTGGATGGACTATGTCGAAGGTTCCTCCCACAAATACTATCTTCTCATCAGCAGGTCTAGACCATTCAAATGAGGTGTAGCCGAGCATTCTAAGAGCGTCTAAAAGCCCCTCGGCATATGAAACAGCTACTAATCCTGTTTCGTAGTCTTCTTTATCAAGGTAGTATCTTGCATCCTCATAATATCTTCTAGCTTCTTCAAGTACTTTCCTCGCATTTAGATCTCCTGAGAAGTTTCTTTCAGCTTCTTCAAGTACTTTTCTCATCTTGATCAGATATCTTCTGAGTCTCTCTCTAGGATTCCTGCTGATCTCCTCACCCATGATCGTAAACCTCTTAGACACTCCTGAGATATTATCTAGCGTAAGAAGTTATATTGTAATAGGAGAATTCTTTAAAGCTGGATAAATAACTTAGTTTTGGAGTGCCTGAAATGACATTCAAAGAAGGGGATTTTCTACTAGTAGACTACTCGGTATTCGTAAGAGACACGAATGAGCTTATAGAGACAACTAGAGAGGAAGAGGCTAAGGAGAGAGGCATATATAGAGAGGGCGAGATCTATAGACCTAAGCTCATTATAATTGGCGAGGGTAGAGTGGTTAAAGGCTTCGAAGAAGCTCTGATAAACTCTGAAATAGGAGTTGATAACGAGATAGTCATAGAACCTCTCAAAGCATATGGAGAGAGAGATCCTGATAAGGTGAAGATTTATAGTCTAAGAGAACTTGCTAGAAACAACATAATTCCTGAGGTTGGAAAAGTAGTAGAGGTGGGAGGCTCTCTAGGAATTGTGAGGAGCATATCCGGAGGAAGAGTTGTGATAGATTTCAACCATCCGCTAGCGGGTAAGACTCTTCTCGTAAAATATAAGATAGTTAAAAAGATAGAGGATATCTCAGAAAAGATAAAACAACTCATAATGAGAAGATTCACGAAAATCCCTGAAGATAGAATAGTTATAAGAGTAAGTGAAGAAGAAGCAAAAGCAGAGATCGACACACCAGAAGAAATATTGTTTGCAGAAGATCTTCAGATAGCGAAGTCGGTTATCGCAGGAGACATATTCAAACATTTACCACAGATAAAACATGTTGTATTTATAGACCACTTCTTCAAGAAATCATGAGTAGAAGTCCTTTTAGATGAATATAAAGATCTTTCACTACCTACTACAAAAGCTTTTGGGTTTAATGATTGTTTATATTAGCTTTATCATTTTTCTGCTACAGGCATCATCTAGATCTTTTCTCTCGTTTCATGAGATGTAGAAGTACTCTGGTTTTCACATTGAAACTAGAATGAGCTAAACCTAGTTATAAGAATTCAGATCTTTCTTTTTGGTGTTATGTTTTTAGGTCTCAAGTTATAACTCTTACACCTTCTACACTTAATAGCTGTAGGCGGATTTATAGCTCCACATCTTCTACAGATCTTCTTCTTAAGACTTCTCTCTATAACTATTGAAGCTAGCTCTGGTGATACAGGCATGTTTCTCACGACCTTTAATCTCTTATGATTAGTGATTAATAAAGCTATATCCTCTCTAACATATTTTAAGCATTTTCACAAGCCTGGAAGAAGTGCTCAGGCTTGCATCCTACTATTCTCTCAATCATCAGAGAATTTTTAATAAGATCTAATATAATCAAACTAAAAATTTTAAAGCACTCGAGAGGGTTAAGAAGAATTATGTGATACCCTCTGGAGTAGGTGATTGTTTTTAAAGGTTTTCGCTAAAGATTCAGAGATCTATCTTTTTGCTTTTTAGCTGCTTATCAAGATTCTACAGGTTCTTATATGGTGTTTTAGCATCATATTAGAGGGTGTGTTTCTATGAGAAGTCTCGCAAGGATTTTTATATTGATCTACATAGCAATTGTTGTAGGAATCTACTTCTATCAATTTCTTAACATGGTACTGTACGAGGTCTTAGGATCTTATCCAGCTGAGCAAGCCAGATTACTCTCTATGCTACTTGCATCAATTCCTCCCTCAATACTAGCAACAATAGCTCTGAGAATGATTATAGGAGAGATATGGAACGCCATCAGCAATCTTCAGGCGAGTAGTAACAGAATCAATAACATGATTGATGCATACGCACTAGTTATGAAGAGATACGAACAAGACCTAGGAGATATAAGAGAAGCGCTGGAAAATATCAGAAGAAGAGAGAGCGAGATAGGTTTGAGACTTAGCGCTCTTGAGAAGATAACCTCTACACTCGTAGAACTTTATACAGAGCAAAGATCTTCTGGAAAAGGCTAGCTATATAGATTGTCTGCTACTTCTCTCCCTAAGCTTTCTAGCTAGTTCTTCGGCTATCTGATCCAGTGTCTTGCCTCTTACATCTATCCCCTCCTTTATGGCTGCAGCAACTATAGGATGAGAATAATCTAGCTGAGTCTCAGGCTGTGGGATTGTAGGTTGCTGAGGCGGGGCAGGAGCAGAACTCTGTTGAGGTCTTCCTCCTTCCTCGAAAGCTCTTCTCCACTCTCTAAGAGCTTCGGCGGTAGCTCTGGCTAGTTGAGGCAGTTTAGAAGGTCCTAGAAGAAGTATCAGAACTAGGATTCCTAGCCATAGAAGAGGATCTGAAAGACTTACCATGGGACTCCCAATAATAGAATTCGATAGAAAGATAATAAATAGTGGATTATTCTAACTTTTCTAAGCTAAGTTTCAGAACTTTCTATAAGAGAGAATCAATAGATATAAGGTGATATAATGAAACCTGAAGAGAATAGATTCTATTTTTATAACAATTTCGGAGAAATAGATCCTGCTGTGAACCTATATAAGATACGACTTCAACATATGATGTGAGTATGTGAGAGGTGTTTAAAACTGCCTCGGAAGAAAGTTGTAGGGATTGCCGGGAGATTCGGAGCTAGATATGGATCTTCTCTTAGAAAGAGATGGAAAGCTGTTATGGAGAGAAGATATTCAGAATATAGATGCCCATACTGTGGTAAGATCTCTGTACTTGAGAGAATCGCTGTAGGCATATGGAGATGTCCTAAGTGCGGTGCTACATGGGCTGGAGGAGCTTACACCCCCACTACAGAGGTTGGCTCGACAATAACAGTAGTTAAGGCCGAGAAACCTCAATAAGATCTTTAGATCGAGTTTTTGTGAAATGCTTCTTATAACCACAAGTAGGAGAGCGAGTAGGAGAAGCAGATCTCTTGCAAGAGATCTTAGCAGGATAGTTAACTCCCAAAGAATTAACAGAGGAAAATTATCTCTAAAAGGAGTTATGGCAGAGGCTTTAGTAAGAGGATGTAAGAGAATTCTCATAGTGAATACCTTCAGAGGAAATCCTGGGAGTATAGATATATATGCTATAGAATCATTGGAGACAGGATCCTTACAAGAAGAAAGTTTAGAAAGATACACTATAAGGCTTAGAGGAAGGATCATATTAAGAAGTGTGAGACTTAGCAGAGAGATCTCTGGAAGAAGTTGTGGGATAAAAGATGTATTTATTCTAGATAGAAGTAGCTGTACTAGTGAGACATGCGACAAGCTAATCATGCTGCTGAAAGAGATCCTACCTATAAAGGAGGAAGAAAGATCTATAGATGTATACAACTGGATATATTTAAAAGAATCACATGATTCTATTCAAGTATCTTTCAAAAATAATCGTGGAGAGATCTGCGGTCCGATTATTAGCGTTGCTAAAATTATTCTCTATGACCAAGGTTCTTCTCAAGAACTCTATATACAGCGCTGAGTAGGTATACATAGGTGTTTAGAGCTGCTCTGAGAGATGATATATCTCTCGAGTGGATCTCTATAACGATTCTATCCTCAAGCTCCTCTATAGATACCTTAACTCTACTAGGGTTGGGAGGGTCTAAGGTTTCTGGATATAGAGATCTGTAGAGTGCTCGAGCTAATTCTCTCCCATCACATCTAATCTCTATAAAGGCCTTATGCTTAAAAATACCATCCTACCTCTTCTGACTCATCTCATCCTGATACATCATAAGAGCTTTTGCAATATCTCCTCCAGCTTTTATCAGAAGTTCTCTAGCTTTCTCTCTATCAAGTCCTGTTTGCTCCATGATGAATCTTATGTCATCTTCATTTATCTCACTCTTCTCCTGTTTAAGATCTATTATGCTTTCTTTCTCAGCTATTATCTGATAGATCTTCTGACCTCTAAATTCCATAACAAGGATCTGGGCGGGCTCTACTATTATCTCTTTATCTTCGGTTTCTATGATAATGCTTTTCACATTCTCCATATTAGATACCTTAACACCTAGTTTTCTAAGCTGCTTCTCCAGATCTCTTGTGAACGGGATCATAATCTCACAATCATATTATAAACTCAGAAATTATATTAATAACAGATAGCAAGCGTAAGAGTGAGACGTGATTGAAGGATATATTGGTAAGGATACTCGGTGGAGGAAGAGAGATAGGTAGAAGTGCTATATCTATTGAGAGCGGGGGGAGGAGTGTTCTCTTAGACTATGGAGTTTCATTCGATGAGAGAGACGTACCAATACTACCTCTTACAATACCTCCATCAACTATAGATGGAATAGTCATTACCCATTCCCACCTAGATCACGTAGGATCAGCGCCTCTAATGTATATCTCTTCAAAACCTATGGCTTACACAACACCTCTCTCGAGAGAGATAAACAGGGTCATGTTAGAAGATTTCTATAGACTCTCATCATACTATCTACCATTCGAACACAAGGAGATAGAGGAATTCCTCCTACATACGAGAACTCTGAGTTTCAATAGCGAGATTGATATAGGATCTTGGAAGGTTATTATAAAAGATGCCGGGCACATACCAGGATCTCTAATGGTTCTACTTGATAGAGGTAGTAAGAGGATACTCTACACAGGGGATGTTAACACCATAGCTACTAGACTAGTGTCTCCAGCAGATCTCTCAGGGGTAGATGCTGAAGTTCTGATAATGGAGGGGACTTATGCTAATGCTGAACATCCAGAAAGATCTTCTGTAGAAAAAGATCTAATAGATTCTATAAGAGAAGTTCTAGACATAGGAGGTACAGTGCTTATACCAGCATTCAGCTTAGGAAGATCTCAGGAGATCTTAATGTTATTAGCAGAGAAGATGCCACATGCAGAAGTATTCTACGATGGAATGATCAGAGAAATTACCGAGTTATTCCTACAGTATAAGAATTATATTAATAAACCAGAGCTACTTGAGAAAGCCGTAGAAATATTCACGGAAGTAAGTGGATGGGATATGAGAAGAAAAGTTTGGAGAGAAAATGGCGTGATCATAGCCAGCGCTGGAATGCTCAAGGGAGGGCCTGCTCTCTACTATCTTAAGAGGCTTAGTGATAAGAAGAACTCGGCCGTGTTCTTAGTAAGCTTCCAGGGTAAAAATACGCCAGGAAGAATGCTTCTCGAACGAGGAGTATTCATGGAGAACGGTCCTAGAGTTGTTGCACGAGTTCAATGGTTTGATTTCTCATCTCATGCTGGTTTTTCAGGTCTTATGAGTATTGTGAAGAATCTTAAGAGTCTTGAAAAAGTAGTGATAGTACATACAGATCCTTCTTCTGCGGAGTTTCTCAAGAGTAGAATTGAAGGAGAACTCGGCATAGATGTAGAGATACCGGCGGTTGGGAGTGTTATTGAGATAAAATAGAGCTGGGATCTCTCAGAATTTTAAGATTTTAATCCCCGGTTTTAAAATTCAGTATTCATTCTAGAAAGATCTGATTTGTAGGAGAGTTTCAACACTTGTTCTAGGCAGAATTTCTACAAGTAGATTCAAAGCTTATATTTTAATATCTCGCGTTATATAGGGTGGGAATTATGAAGAGAAAATCCGATGCTGAAAAAGATCAACAAATCAAAGTTGATGAGAAAATGCTTCTTGAGAAAACACTCAAACCCGTATACATAGATCTAGAGGGTAGAGAACTTGTGTGGCTCGATGTAAGTAGAATACCGTGGGAGGAGACCTGGATCAGATCTAGTGATATCGAGAGGATATCTAGAGCTATTGAGAATATGGAGATCCGAGGAGCACCAGCAATAGGAGTTGCTGCAGCTCTCGCATTAGGAGTGGTAGCCTTAAGAAGCAGAGCTTCTTCTACTTCGGAGTTTGCAGAGGAGATCAGAAGAGCTTCAGATAGACTTTCTAGAACAAGACCTACAGCATTTAATCTGTTCTGGGCTCTAGAGAGGATTAATAGAGTGGTTAGAGATGGTGTTGAGAAGAATCTCTCTATAGATGAGATCAAAAGGAGTGTTGTTGAGGAAGCTTTAAAAATACAGAGAGAGGATCTAGAAGCTAACATAATGATAGGAAGGTATGGGTCAGAGCTTATAGAGGATGGAGATACCATACTCACACACTGCAACACAGGTTCTCTAGCTACCTCCGGTTTTGGCACCGCACTAGGAGTTATAAGATATGCATGGGCTCAGGGTAAGAGAATCAAGGTTATAGCTACGGAGACCAGGCCTGTTCTCCAAGGTGCTAGACTCACTGTATGGGAGCTACGCAGAGACGGGATACCTGTCACTCTTATAACTGACAACATGGTTGGATATGTCATGAGTAAAGGTCTTGTTAACAAGGTTGTAGTGGGAGCTGACAGAGTTCTGAGAAGCGGTCATGTGATCAACAAGATCGGAACGTTCTCAATAGCAGTTTTATCCTCTTATCATAAGATACCCTTCTACGTAGCAATACCTCTAAGTACACTGGATCTAAAGAATGACATTAGTAGAATAGTGATTGAGGAGAGGAATCCCGAAGAGGTCAGAAGCGTTCTAGGAAAGATCAGTATAACAGTAAGAGATGTAGAAGTTCTTAATCCAGCATTCGATATAACACCACCAGAACTTGTCACAGCGATCATAACAAACAAAGGAATAGCAAAACCTCCCTTCGAAGTCTCATTAGATCTTTTAGGGAGATCTTAGAAGTATCATTTATGAAAAACCGGTCTCTAAAAGAAAAATTATGATCCTTATTACTTCTTCTCATGCAGCCAACATGCCGAGTAGTGCCCTGGCTCCACCTCAAAGAATGAAGGATCTTCTCTAGAGCATTTTTCCATAGCATAGAGACATCTAGGATGAAATCTACATCCAGGAGGAATATTTATCGCGCTGGGAACCTCGCCTTTTATAGGCACATCTTTTATAATCCATCTACCTTTAGGATCTGGTTGTGGTACTGCTATTAATAGCGCTTGGGTATATGGATGTGCTGGATTCTTTATAACCCTCTCCGCAGGACCTTGTTCGACGATTCTTCCTAGATACATTATGTTTATATAGTCGCATATAACGCTTGCAACCGCGAGATCATGTGTTATGAATAGATATGTAAGTCCTTTGGAATCCTTTAGATCTAGCATTAGCTTGAGAATCTCACTTCTTATAGATACATCAAGCATTGAAACAGGTTCATCGGCAACCACAACCTTAGCTCCCAGGATCATAGCTCTGGCAATGTTAACTCTCTGTCTCTGGCCGCCTGATAATTGAAATGGGTATAGATTTAGAAACTCCTCAGGAGGTGTTAGCTTGACATCTCTTAAAGCTCTTACAATCATCTCAAGTCTTTCATCTGGTGTGTCTCCTATCCCATGTATTATCAGAGGTTCTTCAAGTATTTCTTTAATAGTCATTCTCGGATTCAAAGATCCGTAGGGATCTTGGAATATTATCTGGAGCTCTCTTCTAAGCATCTTATAGGCTTTTCCAGATACATCGGTTATATCATAGAACCCCTCTTTCGATGGTATCTTCTCCTCTTCTAAAACTTTAATAATCTCATCGGAAGAAGGTTTGTAATAGATCCTGCCATTAACAGGTTTTACAAGCCCTATAATTGCTCTTCCCAATGTTGTCTTCCCACATCCAGACTCTCCTACGAGACATGTTACCTTGTTCCTTGGCAGGTATAGAGTAACCCCATCAACTGCTTTAACACTTCTACCACTTCTGAACGTGATAATCTCTGTAAGAGATCTTGCTAGTGAGAAATATACTTTTAAACCCTCTCCATATAAAACAACTTCTCTCAAAAGATCTCGTGACATCAGCTACCACCTCTCTCATAGAGCCAGCATGACACAAGCCTCTCTTTCCCTACAGGTATGCTAGGAGGCTCTTTGACACGGCATATATCCATCACGTAAGGGCATCTGGGATGAAATCTACATCCGGGAGGTGGTGTTCTCAGATCCGGAGGATTTCCAGGGATCCAAACAAGCTCTCTCTTCCCACCCAGTCTAGGTATACTTGCTAGAAGTCCTTTAGTGTATGGGTGCATAGGCTCGGTATAGATGTCATCTGAGATTCCTATCTCAGCAATCTTACCGCCATACATTATAGCTACTCTATCAGCTAGCTCGGCAACTAGGGATAGATCATGTGTTATAAGAATTATGCTCATCTTCCTCTCTTGCTTAAGCCTCTTCAGAAGATTCAGTATCTGAGCTTGGACGACAACGTCAAGAGCTGTGGTGGGCTCGTCTGCTATTACAATATCAGGGTTTAAAGCTAATGCCATGGCTATTACTGCTCTCTGCTTCATACCTCCGCTAAACTCATGAGGGTAGTTATTAACCCTAGAAGGATCTATGCCAACAGATTTGAGAAGCTCCTTAGCCCTCTCTATAGCCTCCTTCTTAGTAGTATTCTCTTCATGGGCTAGGATCGCGTCTGCAATCTGATCTCCGATCCTCTTTACAGGATTTAAAGCATTCAGAGCACCTTGGAAGACCATGCTTATACGCTTCCATCTGATCTCTCTTCTCACCTTCTCCTCAGGAAGCTTCACGATATCAGTACCGTCAAGTATTATCTCTCCCTCCACAATTCTCCCAGGAGCTGGAACCAGCTTTATAAGACCATAACCTAAGGTGGATTTGCCAGAACCGGACTCTCCTACAATGGCGATCGATTCTCCTCTCTCGAGAGTGAAAGAAACACCGTCAACAGCTCTAACAACACCTCTTAAAGTAAAGTAATAGATCTTAAGTCCTTTTACTTCTAACAGAGGCATTTACATCAACACCTTATCAGCTGTTGCCAAATAACACTACCTAAGTTGAATAATAAACTTTTAAACTATAAATCTAGCAGAGTTCTACTAATCTCAGAATTTAAATACTACTCATACTTTCTTGCCATGAGAAGATCTCTCTATCTTAATGAAGAGAGATTCGCTCATGTCTTCATCTATAAATTCTTCTAGGAAGATGTCTTGAATTGCCACTCTTAAATCTCTCTTCATCCCACACATACCCTCTCTCATGATATCCTCTAGCCTCCCAGTAGCCATCTACATACCTATCTACAAACAGAATCTTTTGAAGCCATTTAGCACTCTTCCATCCATAGAGTTTTGGAATGAATATTCTCAGAGGAAAACCTTGTTCTATCGAAAGAGGTTTACCGTTGATTTCTAGAGCTAGAATTGCTTTCTCATCTCTAGCACTATCAATGTCGACTATGGTTGTGTATCCATCGAGAGATATTAGGTAGAGATATTTGGCATTCTCAAGAGGCTGGACAAGTTCTAGGATCTTCTTCATGCTCACACCTCTCCACCTTACATTCTCAACGCTCCATCCTGTGACACAGTGGAAGTCTTCAACGTATTCGGTATCGATCATCTCTTTCAGTTCTTTATATGAGAGAGATACTTTATTTCGAACCAGACCATCTATAACTAGCCTATAGCTCTCTAGATCCACTTTAGGAATTCCAAGCTCGGCATAAATTATGAATCTAGGGATCTTCTTCTGACCAGGAGGAAGCCTCTTCTCATTCTCCACAAAGGACACCAGATAGAAGTATTAAGAGAATTTATAAAAATCTCCATAGAGATTTTCTAAAGGAATTATATTTACATGAGGTTCAGCTCTTACACAGGTTTATATCGGTCGTTTTCATAATCTCATGACTTGTGAAATGGTATTTTATCTTTGTTACTCTAATAGTAGACATGATGAATATGGGCAGGATTAGTAGAAGAGATATAAGTAAGATCATGACTCTTGAGAAGATAGATCTGAGGATAGGTTTCAAAGGTATTTCAGAGGGTCTGAAGAAAGAGATTAAAAGAAGAATCGATGAGAAAGGATTTATGAAGGTAAAGATTCTGAAGAATGCACGCGATAAAGTTAGAGAAGAAGATATAGAAAGACTTGCAGAAGATATCGGGTGCAAGGTTGCATCTAGAAGAGGCTATGTATTTCTATTGGTGAGAAAAGATCTTATCTCTCGTAACAGAAGTTCTTCTACTTCTTCCTAATATTATATAGAGTGGTTATAATCACGATCCATAGTAACACTATTCTTGTAAAACTGATCCATTGGATAGGACTTGTTCTAAGATGAGGATCTGATGGTGGGATCCCTAGATATTGTGTGAATAGATCTGTTTTAAACCACAAGACCATTATAAGCATGTTAAGAAAATCGCTTGCGATCATCATGATTAGAGCTAGACCTTTCAGGACGAGATATAATGGTAGGATCATTATATTCATCTGAGGAGAGTAAACATAAGAGAAGCTTATAAGAGAAGCTATAGATAGGAAAGAGAGTGTATAGACCTTGGTATTAGTATCTAGAGGTGATTTGAAGCTCATGATAGCAGCAGAAACCAGTAGAGGAACTACAAGCATTAGAACCATAGATAGAATTCTAAAACCTGGATCCCATATGTTATCTGTGAACAATATGTAAAAACAGTTCTCACAATACCAGTTGCTATGATATACAAAGAAGTAGTCATATATTCTAGGAATGAATACCAGCATTAGCGATACGACGCCTAGCACTATGAATAACGAGAGAATTAAAGCTTTAAAACCTCTAGTGAGATCGTTCTTTTTATAGGAGTAGTATAAAAGTGCTAAAAATAATGGTGCGGTAAAGACTTTAGCAAGCACCGAGAGCGCTGCGAGAATGCTTGAGAGTATGTATCTATCTCTAAACATATACAGAAGTGATAGAAGAGCCAGGGACACCGCTACTATATCCCAGTTATACATCAGATAGTACACCATAGAGAATGAAGATATAGAGAGTATAGTTCTCAACATATCTCCTCCTACATATCTCAAAAGCCTTGAGATAGCATATACATAAGCCACATAGAATAAAGCGTTGAATGTGAAGAGCATGTACATGTGAAATCTAACAGGATCTTCTGTATGGATTATCCTTGTGATGAGAGAGGATAAAGCCCAAAGACCTCCCACAAGAGGGGGGTATTCAAATCTGAAGTCTATATATGGGATCCCATAGATTGTATCTCCTCTGCTTCTATCTAGAAGTATCGAGTATATATCGCTATAATACATTAGAACTCCGTGAAGATATACGGAGACGAATACTGTAAGAAACATAAGTATAAGGATTAGATTATCAGAACTACGATAAGATCTCTGATCTTGAAGCATGCAATGTCACCTAGAGAGGTTTATGTAAGAACTCACCAGTATCAGGAAGGATTCTATACCCTTTCAGATTTCTCGGAAGAAGCTCTCTAAACTCGATGCTTCTGAGAACTTCAATGAATTTCTGAACACTCTTCTTATCAATTCTATCTCTAGGTATTACAAAATCATAGATCTCCTCTGTAAGAGGTATGAAATCGAGATCGTATAGATCTGATACGGCTTCTATAGCGATCCCTACATCAGCTCTGCCTTGACTGACTGCAGCAGCAACCGCTGTATGTGTTCTCACTTCATACGTGTATCCTCTTATGATCTTCATAGGATCTTCTTTTCCTATGATCTTTTTTATCATAATATCAGTGAAAGTTCTGATTCCAGAACCCTTATTTCTGTTGACGAAAACAACATCATTTCTCAGAAGATCTTTGAATCCTCTTATATTCTTCGGATTACCTCTCCTCACCACAAAACCAATCCTTCTACCATAGCCTCTAACGAGATAAACCTCCTTTTCAAGCTTTAGCTTCCTAATCATAAAGAGATTATACTCTCCGCTTTCCTCATCTAACAGATGTGTCCCAGCCAGATCTGCTTCACCTCTTCTAACTGCATTCCACCCGTATAGGGAGCCTGTGTAGATGCTCTTGAAGCTTCTAAACCCTGAGAGTCTTAGGATCAGCTCAACACCTAGACAGTGGCTTCCTATGAAGTAGAGCTCTGGAACTTTTGATATATCTGTGAAGAGATTAACCTTCAACATCTCACCTTCATCGAGATACTCTCTATCTTCTGGAACTTCTATGAATCCGTCCGCTATGATCATGCTCATCACAGAGCCAGAACCTCTCTGGATAGGATATGCTACAAAGCCTTTGGATGTTTCAACAACAGCTACCGGTATGAACTCTCTCACGCCCTTGCCTACCTCGATCCTATGAGGTATTATTACAGTGGCAACACTCTTCCAATCTTCTAACCCATATAGCTTGAGCAGAGCTGGTTTTACCACTCTTATGAGTATCATCATAGATGAGAGAGGGAATCCGGGCAGACCTATTAGTAGTTTATTCTTGTATCTAGCTAGGAGAGTCGGTCTTCCAGGTCTTACTTTTATACCGTGGAATAATATCTCGGCTCCTATCTCGTTTGCAACCTTGTATGTAAGATCATTATAACCTGCTGAGGTGCCTCCGCTGGTGACAACGATATCAGATCTATCAAAAGCACTTGTGATCTTCTCAGTAAATTCTTTGAGATCATCTCTTAATATACCCTCGTAATATGCCTCGAAACCTAATTCTCTAAAGAAGCTTGTAATAGAATAACCGTTTATATCATACACCTTTCCAGCAGGTAGATCAGCTCCAGGAGGTATTAGCTCTACACCTGTTGAGAATACTGATATTTTCAGAGGCTCGTAAACTCTGATCCTATCTAATCCTACTGATGCGATTGTTGCTATCTCTTTAAATGTGATCTTGCTACCTTTTCTAATTATTAGATCTCCAGCTGATATATCAGAACCTGCTTGAGATATATTCTCTCCCGGAACACTACTTCTATAGACATAGAGATTGTCATCAGATCTTTTTGTGTACTCGATCATAACTATAGAATCAGCTCCTCTAGGAATCATAGCTCCTGTAGAGATTTCTATCGCGCTACCTTCTCTAACTTCTCCGAGAGGTATCTCTCCTACACTAACCCTACCGATAACTCTGAGAATCTTCGGCTCGATCTCGCTGGCGCCAGCTATATCGATAGACCTTACAGCATACCCGTCTACAGTACTTCTATCGAAAGGTGGATAGCTTGTTTTCGCGTATATATCCTCAGCCGCTATAAGCCCTAGAGAATCTAATAATCTTCTCTCACTAATCCTAGGATATCCAAGTTCTATTAGAGTTCTGTAGAGAATCTCGGTAGCTTCATCAACTGATACAAGTCTGTGAAAAACTATACCTCCTCTCATTATAATCCAATGATATTATTCTTCTAGGGATAAAATAGATGGCATACTAGGAGCGCGCTAGAAATCTGAGGAGGATCTTATAAGGTTAATTAGTCTTTGAAATACATATATAGGGGATAAGGATAATGCTTTTGAATTTCTTGATTCTCATAGAATTATCTCTAGATCTAAAGATCCTTAAGATAGAAGATCTGTAGCCGTGTATCTAGGTGATAATATGATCAGGAAAAGATTTGAGATCCACGTGATAGAATATAGATGTAAAGAATGCGGACTCTGCATAGCTCTATGTCCTACGAAAGTTCTCGAGAAAAGCTCTGAGAAAAACGAGAGAGGTTATAGATATCCTACTCCTAGGAATATTGAGAGATGTATTGGTTGTAAGATATGCGAGTATTCATGCCCTGATTTCGCAATATATATCTCAGGTGGTGGATTATGAGAGTGGATTATGTAAATGGAAACACAGCTATAGCAGAGGGAGCAATCACAGCAGGTTTGAGATTTTACGCAGGATATCCTATAACACCTTCATCAGATATATTCGAGTATCTATCGAGAAGACTGCCAGAGGTAGGAGGCTACGCAATTCAGCTTGAGGATGAGATAGCATCTATAAATGCTGTTATAGGAGCCTCATGGTGTTGTGTTAAATCTATGACAGCAACTAGCGGTCCAGGCTTTTCTCTAATGGTTGAAGGATTGAGCATTGCAGTAATGACTGAAACACCTCTGGTAATCGCATATGTAATGAGAGCAGGTCCTGCAACAGGTGTTCCAACTAAGACAGGACAATATGATGTTCTGCAAGCAGTGTACGGCTTTCATGGAGGGCTTATAATACCTGTTCTAGCACCTTCAACACCTCAGGAAGCATATGATCTCACGATTAAGGCTTTTAATATCTCGGAGAAGCTTAGAACACCTGTAATATTACTCTCTGACGCGGTGCTGGCGAATACTTTTGGAAGAGTTGTCATGAGGAGTGCTGGCGAAATAGAGATTATAGAGAGAAAGAAACCTACTAAACCTCCTCATCTTTATAAGCCTTATGAAGCTGAAGAAGATCTCGTTCCTCCGATGGCTTGTATAGGAGATGGATATGATATATATGTGGAGACTTTAACACATGATGAGAGAGGAGTCTACGCACCCACCACACATGTTCAGAGAAAACTTATGGAGAGACTTTACAAGAAGATTATTGAGAGATCTGAAGAAATTTTTGAGTATAGAATTACAAGACCTTCAGGTTCTTGTGACTATATGATGATCTCATATGGCTCTACAGCACTATCTGCGAGAGTAGCTGTTAAGGAACTTGAAAACGAATCTATTAGAGCATGTCTTCTCACTATCAACACTCTCTATCCTATAAATGAGAAAGCTCTGAGAAAATTATGCGAGGAGAGTAGTATGGTCTTTGTAGTTGAGAATAATCTGGGATTGTACTATAGAGAGATTAGAGGAGTTATCAGAGACAAACCTGTGATAAGCATTCCAGTGATAGATCTGGAGATTCCAGATCCTAATGAGATTAAAAGAATGGTGAGAAAATGGGTAGAGCACTAGCGAATCCTCTCGATATCTATCTAAGGGTTGAGAAGCTGCCCACGCTATGGTGTCCCGGATGCGGCATAGGTATCGCAACCCAAGCTCTTCTAAAAGCTATTGACAGGAGAATAAGAGAAGGATTTCTAAGAAAAGATCAGATAGTATTCGTAGGAGGAATCGGATGCTCTTCAAGAGTAGCGATGTATGTTAAATTTGACTCCATAAGAACAGCTCATGGAAGAGCAATACCTCTCGCAACAGCTATAAAGATAGTGAAACCTGATAGAAGAGTTATAGTAGTAGGAGGAGATGGTGATATCGCAGGTATAGGTGGTAATCATCTTCTTCATGCAATAAGAAGAAACATGGATCTAATGGTTATAGTTATTAATAATATGATCTACGCTATGACAGGTGGGCAACACTCACCTACAACACCTCCAGGAATCTATACTACAACAACACCGGAGGGGAGCTTTGAAAGACCCTTGAATCTAATTAAACTTGCATGGTCTCTAGGAGCAAATTACGTGGCTAGAGGATCTGTTACACATCCACAGCTACTCGAGCAGATCTTCTATAAAGGTCTTGAGAGAAGAGGTTTCATACTTATAGAGGTTATATCCACATGTCCTGAAGTATTCGGAAGACATATAGGCTTGAGAGACGCGGTTGAACTTTATAGAAGGCTTAGAGATAAGATGATTGTGAAAAAGAATCCTTCTATTGATGAGAGTGAGTATGACTGGGAAAAAGGTTTTGTCTTAGGAGTTTTTGTAGATAGAGAGGAGAAGGGTTATATAGATCATCTAAGGCTTCTTCGGAGAGACTGTATGAGGTGATCTACTACGAGAATCGAGGTACTGATCGCGGGGAGAGGAGGTCAGGGAGTATTAGTTCTAGGACGTATTCTTGGTAAGGCTATCTCAAGATACACAAGCTACTATGTGCTAGGAAGTGAATCTTATGCTGCTGAAGTTAGAGGAGGAGATTCAAGAGCCGATCTTATTATATCTGATTCGTATGAAGAAGCCGATTTTATAAAAGTTCGTGCAGCTGATATAGCTTTATTTATGCATCAGCAACAGCTGGAAGCATATCTAAATTTAGTAAGAGATGGAGGAGTTATTCTTGTAGACTATAGTAATATAATTGATCCAGGAGTTCTAAATAGATTGGATAGATTTAGAGTTCAGGCAAAACCTTATACAGAGATTGCTGAGAGGCTTTTTAACACATCTAGAGTTGCTAACATGATTGCCCTAGGTCACATTGTTAAAATACTTAAAATCATAGATCCTGAGCATGTTGAGAAGATCATAGCTGATGAAACTCCTAAAGAGTGGAGAGAGATTAATATAAGAGCATTCAGGAGATCTATAATAGATCTAGATTAGAAACCACTATTATATAAATACCGTAAGCTACATATCTAAGTATATTCTCTCGGTCTATATGATCTAGATCTCCTATGATATCTGATATACCTAATATCTCAAGTTCTTCCTTAACATAACTATATAGATCCTCTAGCATATTTCTATCGGAAGTAGACTCTCTAAAGTACTGCCCTAAGACTTCTACTAGATTTTCTAAAGAGATTAACTTCTCGTGATCTTCAAATATGCGTATATTCTTTCTAAGTAGTCTCTCTATGAAATCTTCTCTATAAGGAGGATATCCGATCATATGAACCCAGTCTTGGAAAAGATCTCTTAGAACAAGATCTAGTTCAGGATCTTCTATACCGATCATTGTGTTAACCTCCTTGAATACAAACAACTTTTTAAGATCCCTAGATATACTATCAAGATCCCTAGATCCGGTTGAAGTTTTAAAGCTAGGAACAACCTCTAGAATATCAAAGGATCTAGGGTATAATGGAGAAGCATCCGTTGAAGCCATGACCTGATTCCTGAGACCTAGCTTGACAGTATCCAAATAAAAGTGTTTCCTCCTAGATCTACGGAGTAGAGTTTTAAAGGCTTCTAACAAGATTTTTAATGGTATAGAAAGCCGCCGTAGCTCAGCTGGTAGAGCGCCGGCCTTGTACGGTTAGCCTGGTGCCGAGGTCGCCGAGAAAGCCGGAAGTCGCGGGTTCAAATCCCGCCGGCGGCTCTTATCATTTTCTAGGGCGGCTTCACTCCATAGATCTTCTCTATATTATCGATATGGATTACGTATAGATCCTCAGCTGTGAGAAATCCTTTCTCTAGAGAGATTTTACTGGTAGAGATCACATCCCATGGGAACATAGGTTTTCCAGGTCTCTCCGGATCATCCAGGAAATCACTTTCAAATACATACCTCTTCTCTACGGTTCTGATATTCTCTATTATTTGAATTAATGCCGGTACAGACGCTACAAGTCCCATCTCTACTGCAGGTCTCAGATTCTTAGGTCTCGAATGGTGTAGAACTACTCTCCAGGGATCTAGAGAGAATCTCCTGATTCTTTTACTTATATCCTGAGCTGTGATCCATCCTCCCTCCTCGAGATGGAGATGTGCTATTGCATTGTTTTCTTTTATCATTTCAAGAGCTGAATCCAGGATCATCTCTGAGAGAACTACATACTCTGGAGATGTCTTGTAGTGAGGTCTACCCACCTCAGCCACGCCATCTAAAAAACCTTCTCTGATAAGCTTCTCGACATATCTTATGATCTCTAATGAAATCTCATAAACTTTCTCAGGACTCATTCTATGATTATCAATCATCTTATCCACCATAGCAGGGTGGAAGCCTCCTAAGCACGCCACCTTTAGACCCGTGCCTCTAAGCTTGTTACATTCATTGAGAAGAATCTCTATAGATCTTGTGAAACCTTCTAGATCAGGTTTAAAACCTAGAGACGTAGGAGGAAGCCCTATCAAAGCCATGAACCAGCCTCCAGATTCTTTAAATCTACGTCCTATAACCTCAGCCCCATATCCCTTGAGAGGGTTGCTATGGAGATGCGCATCAGCATATGCTAGATCTCTTGGAAGCTCTTCTAATTTCATCACCTCGCCATAATGAATTCATATGCTTAAAAATATAAGATAGAAAAACACTATATAAGATCTCTTAAGTTACTCTCTAGAGGTGGTATAATATGGCGAGAGTAGATCTGGATTTGTACGAGAGTAAGGTTAAAAGCTATGAGCTTATATCAAGAGCCAGCGAGATTCTAGAAAGAGATGAGGAAGTTCAGGAATTACTTAGAATGAGTAATATCTTCGCTGTGTCAAGGCTAAGGTATAATGATCACGGCCCTGTTCATGCTAGAATAGTATCTGGTGCTGCTCTCGAGATATTTGATCTTCTCATATCTAGCGGTATCCAACCCACATCATTAAGAGATAGAACAACCTCTACAGTTGATGAAGCTCGTCTAATAGTCTTCCTAGGAGCATATCTTCATGATATAGGAAATTCGATTCATAGAAGTAACCATGAGATGCTTGGCGCGATCATATCAAGAGGAATAGTCGACAGGATCCTGGGAGAACTCATGATAAGAGGGAGAAAAGCTATAAGCATAAGACAAGAGATACTTCATGCCATATACTCAACAGAATACTCTGTGAAATGTCTGAGCGTTGAAGCCGGAATCGTTAAAATAGCTGATGGAACAGATATGTCTATGGGAAGAGCTAGAATACCTTATAAGATGGGTAAGATCGATATGCATTCTATGTCAGCTCTCTCGGTGAAAAGTGTTGATATTGAGAGAGGCAGTTCTAGACCTGTTAGAATAGTTGTAACGATGAACGATTACGCAGGATTGTTCCAGATAGAAGAAGTTCTAATGCCTAAGATAATGACAAGCCTTCTAGAGGATCATATAGAAGTATGGATACAGATTGAAGGCAAGCTCTCGCAATACTATCCCACTATGAAGACTTTATAAAGCTTCATCTATGAACTATCAGAGTTCCCACACTCTCTCCAGAGAGAATTCTAAAAAGATTCTCTGGCTCGTAGCCGTTGACTACAACAGTATTAATCCTGCTCCTCCTAATAATCTTTATAGCTACGTGATCTATAAGCTCATACCCTCCAGCAATAAAACTCTGACCTCTTAATATGTTTTCTAACTCATCTATTGAAACCTCTTTAAGTAGGGTAGCTCCCGGTTGAGAAGGCTCTCGATCATACACCCCGTGAACAACTGTTAGATATACCAGTAGATCCGAGCGTACTATCTCTGCAATAACAGCAGCAACAGCACTAGTAGACTGCCCGGGCTGTATACCTCCTAAGATCACAACCTTATTTGTAGACCATGCCTCTAGAAATTCATCGAAGTCTCTAGGTATCTTCCTATAAGCTATATCACCCAACCCTCCTGCTAGCAGGAGTGCGTTTACGCGAGACATTTCAATACCTATGAGGTCGCATATGCCTTCATTATTCGAAATCTCTCTACAAGTTCTTATATATTCTCTCGCAATCTCTCCTCCGCCTGTTACTACTGCTATTCTATAACCTTCTTCATAGATCTTTTTGATCGCATCTATATATCTTTTTATAAGATCAGGATTAGAAGGGTTTAGGAGCTTTCCACTGATCTTTAGCACTATTCTTCTCACTTCAGCTCCCTAAAACCCTTATAAAATTCCAGATTAAATCAATAACTTATCAGAGATTCGGTTCTGATAAAGATTTGTAGAGGAATGGCTAGAAGCATGTACATAATATGAGATGAGGAAACTACAGAACATCTGTACAGAGAGAAGATCATGCAGTGATCATAGCAGAGAAGTGATGGAAGCTGGCACGAACGATCATTAGATTGAAATAGTTGCCAGAATAATTTAAGGTCTTTATATATGCTGGCTAGATTCTTCATATATTTTCTTTCGATACTCGTACTCCTCTCTGCTCATCAGAGGTCTTGCAGGAACGCCTGCTACAACAGTGTTTCTGGGAACATCTCTTGTCACAACAGATCCTGCAGCAACAACAGCTTTTTCTCCGATTCTCACACCTGCTACTATAGTAGCATTAGCACCAATTACAACTCCATCCTCTACATAGGTTTCCACAAGCTTTCGGCTTGGGGGGTATCTATCATTTGTGAAAACAGCTCTAGGACCTATGAAGACGTTGTCGCCTATGAAAACCTTTGGCGGTATATATACTCCTGATTGTATGCTTACGTTCCTGCCTATTATAACATCTCCATCTATAATAACTCCACTACCTATGGTCGTCTCGTCTCCTACTACGCAGTTTTCTCTTATCAACACATTATGACCTGTTCTAACTCTCTTCCCCAGCCTGGTTCTCTCATATATGATAGCATGAGATCTTATGATGCTACCCTCATCTATGAAAACACCATCTCCATATTCAATCAGATCTTCAAATTCTATCGATCTACTATACTGGGTTATATACTTATTCAAGGTATCTCTCGAAGGGAAACCTATTTCTGAGAAGTCTAAGATGATCACATTCTCAGAGATAATACTACCACCATACACATTAGACCTGGGAGATACATGAGCGTTTTTAATCACAGCTCTTGAAGAGATCATATAAGCCACCACTCTTTTATAAGACCTACAAGCTTATATGGGGTGTAGTATGAGCGACCTAGTCGTATTCATAAGAACGCTTGCAGTACAGGCTATGATAGTGGCTTGGGCTATCTTCATACTGACATGGATGATAGGATGGGCTTTGAGAGGAGCTCCCATACCTCTTACCAGATTGAAGAAGACAGGACACTCTCTAATAGAAGACGCCGTATGGGCGGCATTCTGGCTGGCTATGGGGGGAACAGTATTCTCGCTTATAGTGTATATTGTAAACTCTATAGGTGTTCCGATCCCGCCTCCGCCTAGTGGTATTCTCACCACCACGTCATCGCCCTAGCTGGTGTTTTCATTGTATAACAGTATAGGATCGCTTCTAGAACTTTCCTATTATCTAGCATTTCTAAACTATATAATAGGATCACTTCTTCTAGGCTCTCCACTACCTTTTCCGGGTTTGAAGAGATTTGGAGCTTCTATGATGAAGGATGCTGTAGCAAGTTTTATAATGATAACAGGGTTCTGGATCATACTTTCTCTCATATACTTTATTCAATCAATAATAGGAGCTAGTCCTGGAGATCTGGAGACCTGGTTTTCTATACAGCTTTTTAACATAACAGAGAAACTCGCAGCACTCAAGCTTTTGATCTTCTCGATAAACCCGATCCTTAGATCTCTTATAGATCCTATTGTATCTGCAGCCTCCTCCTTGCTGACCACATCACTTACAAGTCTTCTAATTCTGAGAATACTATATTCGATCATATCTCAGAAAGGTGCTATACTAATCGCCTTAGGAATATTATTCTACAGCATTCCTCTAGGTATATTCAAGAGAGCTGGATCTCTATTGATATCTTTCGTAGTAGTATTCATCATAGCTCTTCCAGCAATGCCTTCATTTATAAACCTCATCTATACAAGTTTAAGTTCTGGAAGCACTTCAGAAGGTAGTCTAACGCCTGTAGCATACCCGAGGATAGTGGTTAGAGATTACTCCGGCGAAAGTCTTTCATATGCGTATGTTAAGCTATATTCTTCAGAAGATCTAAATACCTTGATCGCTGCATATCAGGCTGATAGAAATGGTATCATAGATCTTAGAAGTATTGGAGGAGGACTTCCGATAGGGAAAAACTTGAGTGCTGAGATCGAGCTCTATGGATGGCGTCTTTCATCAGATTCCAAGTTCAGTCTAGATGAAAACTGCCTTTATACCACATGTACTATAAGTATTAAGACTCCTAACATTCTGATATCGGAAGCACCGTACATACTGATCCATAATATATACTATTTAGTGAGCTATAGCTACTCTAAGCAAGCTGGCAATGGAGAAGGCTTCATAGCTCTGAATATAACTACCAGTTCTCCAGATACTCTCTACATAACATTCCCCCGAACTACTCAGATAATCTATGTAGAGAAAAACGGAGTCAATATCTCACCGGATGAGATATATGCTTGGGATTGGTATGGAGTCTCAGGCTATTCGTATAAGATCTCATTAGATGAAGGATTGAATATTGTGACCATAAGATACACATACACAGAACCACCTATTCCTACGCCTAGTATAACTCCCTACCAATCTAATACTGCTAATCCTAATCTCCTAGAATCATTCTTATCAGATGCTGTTGTGACACTTATTATAACAACTTTAATGCCAGCAATATATCTCACGCTAATTATAATGGCTGCAAATGCTTTATCAAGGATCATATCTCTTAGAAAGATTTAAGCATGAAAAGAGAAGACTAGGATCACATCTTTTCGAGAGGATGATAAGCTGATCACGATCTAATTATCAGCAGTTTGCTAACTGCTTATCCATCGAGAATATCGGGGCTATTCTTTTTTGATATTCATTGGATTTTTACGTGTTTCGTAAGTCTTTAAGCTTTAAAAATCGCACGGCTTATGAAGTCCTCAGAGTTTCGAGATCCGTAGCATGATGAAGCCTCGAGCAGCTGCTGGAAAGCTTCCGAGGTACTTCTGAGATGAGAAATTGCATTAGAGGAGATCCGCTAAAAACAATTTTCATCTAGTTATAGGGTGTGATCTTAATTCTAACTAGGTTTCTCGCTTGATTCGATCACGATCATTGTAAGCGTTGATTTAACCTTCGGGATCTTTCTTATTTTATCTGCTACCACTTCTTTTAGTTTCTCTATAGAATCAGCCTCGATTCGAGCTACTATATCGTACACTCCGTAGACAAGGTATAATTCCTTAATCTCGTCATAGTTCTTCAAACTATTAATTATCTCTGTCTCACTTCCTACTTCTGTGTTTATAAGTACAAAGGCTTTGGCCATATGTACTCACACACTATATATAGATTTTGATAGCTTTTAAGCCATGCAGAAATTAAGGATCTAGATTAAAATATTGTGGATGAATGTGTCTCAAGCAATTCTTCTATAAAACTGATCTATATTGATCCTAGATAGAGTTCTTCGAGAACATATTTTCTCCAGTCCATACCTCTGAGGAGGTTTAGACAAATGTTTCATATACCTAGGAGGAGGTCTATAGATCTTTCCTATAATACTCTTGTCTCTACCCACCTCTAGAAAGCTCTTTCTAATCTTCTTATCTATATACCCACATCTAGGGCATTTATAGCCTTTATCTCTACCCATACTCTTCATAGTATGACCACACCTGGGACATCTAGGGTTTCTCTCTATGTATATGCTAGTCATTTCTACGACTTTGAGTAGTTCTACGTTTACTATGATATCATGAGACCTGTCTATAGAAGGCATTGGTTTGACAGAGCCTCCTACAAGGATTTTATCTCCTCTCCTGAGATTTCTCACGATCATGTTTCCCTCTCCTAGTTCTTTGTACACAGCTACGAGAATAGCTTTATCCTCTGATTCTTCTGAAGATTTTATAAGCCTTAGAAATACATCGCCTCCAACAGAAATCTCAGGATCTTCAGCTAGGACTCCTTCGAATAAACCTGTTTGATATGGTCTTACATCTCTGAGATCTCTATAGATCATATGATGATCTGTTCCTTGATTACTTCTAAAGATCATGATCTCATCAACTCCTCTAGGTTGTAATATCTCGAATGCTTTGAGAAGAATCCTAGGATTCTCACCTCTAATCCCTATAGAGACAGGTCTGCCTACTGAAGGTGTGATAAGTATCTTATCAGACTCTCTATCTATATTATTAAAGGTATAAGGCCAGGTCTTTCGATCCATCTCATATACCTTCTCACGCTCTACACCTTCCCATTCAGAATCCAAGGTGTAGCCTAATAGCTCATAGGTGCAATCTCCTTCTATAAAGTGATGAGCTATAGATGCTAGAGCTCCGATCACACCTCTTCCTCTAGCTGGGGTTATCCCACCTATTTTCATTATAATTCTATCGGCTATATCTCTCGTGACGTAGTCTGATAGTGTTTTCCTATAGATATACCTAGCAATATCTATGCTGAGATCTCCAACTAATATCAGAGCTCCAGGATCCCTACCACTATTCTTCTTTCCTTCACCTATCTTCTGAATTATAATATCTTCTAGCTCCTTAACTATATAATCATAGGCTGTTTCCACTTCTATATGAATAGACGTAGCTCCATTACCTCTTGTCTTGTAAGGTATAGCTGGATTCAGTCTTGTTAAAAGAGGGTAGTCTATGAATCTAATCTTTCTAGCTATACTTGAAAGAGATATCTCTTTTACAAACTCTCTAACAAGATTTGTGGTGCAGCCCCATACGAATTCATCTGAATCGTCAAAGCCTATGTGTACGCTTACCATCTAGTATAGAATTTGTAAAAATCAGAAATAAGAACTCAAGTGTGAAATTTATATGAAGAATGCCTGCAAAAATAGTAAGAGTAGATCCTTTGAACATAGATTTGGAGAAGATGAGAGAGGCTGCAGACGTGATCATAAGAGGAGGACTTGTCGCATTCCCAACAGAAACAGTTTACGGGCTGGGATGTGATGCTCTTAATAGAGATGCTGCAAGAAGAGTTTTCGAGGTTAAGAGAAGGCCTGTAGACAACCCACTTATAATACATGTTAAAGATTTTGATCAGCTTAATCTGGTTGCTCGTGAGATTCCTGAAAAAGCTTATAAGCTTATCAAGAGATTGTGGCCGGGTCCTCTCACACTGATCCTTCCTAGGAGACGTGAGATTCCTCTGGAGACTACTGGAGGTCTCGACACAGTAGCTGTCAGATCACCTGCTCATCCTGTGGCTCTCAAGCTAATAGAATTATCAGAAAGACCTATCGCAGCTCCTAGTGCTAACATATCTGGAAGACCTAGTCCTACGAAGGCTGAGCATGTTATAGAAGATCTGTATGATTCTATTGATATGATAATAGATTCTGGAGAGACTTTATTCGGGCTTGAATCAACTATCATAAATATTTTAACAAGCCCTCCAACACTGCTAAGACCTGGAGCATACCCTGTGGAGGTGATCGAAGAGATTCTAGGAGAGAGAGTTTACATACCGGATTTCGCCAGAGGATTAGGTGAAGCTGAGAGAACACTAGCACCCGGAACAAGATACAGACATTATGCTCCTAAAACACCTCTAGTGGTTGTAGAAGCTAGAGAATACAATGAGCAGAACATAGATCTTATAGCAAGCGAGCTTATCAAGCTGGTTAGAAGATATCATGAGAGATATAAAAGACTTGGCATCATAGCTACAAGAGAAACCTTAGAGAGAATGAGAGAGGTATTACTAGAAGGGGTGAGAATATATGAGATCGGTAGGAGAAATAATCTGTATGAGATAGCTAGAAACGTTTTTGATCTCCTTAGAAGATTAGATAAGGAGAATATAGAGATAGCCTTCATAGAAGGTGTTGAAGAGAGAGGCATAGGACTTTCTATAATGAATAGAATTAGAAAAGCTTCTACAGAAAGAGTGATCGTAGGATGAATCCAAGGTATTTAGAGGTTCAGCTAAACATAGATCAATATGAGCGGTATGGAAGCAGAGGTAATTATGCTAGGCTAGGATGTTTCAGACCACTCTCTCACAGGATCTATATCAGATCCTGAGATCTTCTCAGCCACATGATCTATTTTAACAATAGCTGGGATCTTAATCCATTGACCTACGAGAATAGCCTCACCTATGTTAAGACCGGGTAGCTGTTCTATAAGTTCGCTGGTCATATACTCTGAGACTCTAGATACAAAAGCTTGATCTTCGGGCTGGATTATTCTCATAAGAGCCCATGAACCGATCTGGCTTATAACATCAGGGTCTAGACCTCTAGGTCTTTGAGAAACCACGCCAAGACCTACTCCGAATTTCCTCCCTTCTCTAACTATAAGCTCTGCTCTATATCTGCTTAGCGTGTCTCTATTCGTGGAGAGATATATGTGGGCTTCCTCGAGAAAGATCATCACAGGATGCACAAGTCCTCTCGAAGGTTTCTCACCGCTTCTCTTAAGCCATGTGATTCTCTTCCTCTCTTCTAAGATTCTATGAAGCATGTGTGATACTATTGCATCTATCTGAGCCATAGTAAGTCCTGTGAGATCTACTATATTAATTCTTGAGATTCTGATCTGATCTATGAAATCTTTCGCAGAATCGCTTAGAATGTTTTCGAGGAAAAACCTATTAGCCTCAATAAGATCTAGGATTGCCTGTGCTGCATCTCTCATCTCACTTCTTGAAGCTCTAACACTTTCAGTCTTAACACAGCTTATAAAGTGATCCATGAAGCTTCTATCTTTAATCTCATCGGCTTTAGACTTGCATATTCTTATAATGAGCTCTTGATTCTTAGCTCCAGGTCTGACACCTATGATCCTTGAGAGTTCTGACCACGTAAGATATCTTGGATTTATCTGAGCCTCTAGAATACTGCCTCCCTCATTTAATCTGAGATCTTTATATTCTCCATGGTAATCGAATATGATCACAGTCCCCTTCCGCTTAGCAATCTCTCTGCTTAGAAGAGCTACTAGATTGCTCTTTCCCATGCCCGTCATAGCTATTATCGCTAGATGTCTCTGAACAATCTTATTAAGATCTACTCTCACCTCAACTTCAGGATTTCTAAGCAGAGTACCAATCCTACACCACTGAGGTTCCTCGGGAGAGAATATTCTGCTAAGAGTTTCTGGAGAAGCTTTATACACCTCTGTACCTGGTGGAGGTGCTATAGGAGGTATCTTAAGACTTTCGACTTCGCCGAGAACTCTGTAGTAGCCTTTATAATAGACAGCCTTACCATCTACTCTAAGCATGTTAGCTAGTTTACCCAGATCCTGTGCCGGGATCTCTTCATCGAGTATAGAAGATCCCGAGATACTACTCTGTACAAGACCTACAACATGATATCTGTCATATCTAAGCTCTATATACTCGCCGAGAAGTGGAGGTCTTAAAGCTATGAAAACACCTCCATAAGGTTTGCTCTCTCCTATTACATAGCCTAGGATTGTTCTACTAGTATTCCGAGTCATAAGATCTCACCTCAACTTGATTCTATGCTTCACATTTTCTCTTCCAAGATCTAGTATTCTAAGTATCTTATCTAGATCCTCTTCACTTATTCTCACCTCTCTATCAGCTAAGGAAAGTACTAGAGGATAGCCTCCTATACTTATCCTATGAAGAGAATCTATAAGAACCTTCATAAAGCTATCTTCCTCAGATTTGAAATACTCGATCCTTATGATAGGTCCTCTGACATCAAGTCTTGCATAGGACATCATAAAATCTATAGATCTGTTAAGATACTCGAGCGATAGTTTGATAGGCCTTGTAAAACCTATACCCGATGTATACTCTTCAAGAAGATAGAGATCTGGAATCTCTTTTCCACCTGTTAGTCTTCTCAGAATCTCGTGAGATCCGCTGTTCTTAGATAGAAATACTACTCTTGATAGATCTCTTGATAGTAGTTTCTCTGCTTCTTCTATTACTTCTTCTACAATACTTGAATCTCTGATGATACTAGACGCTCTTAGGATTATGAGAAGCTTGCTCAGAATAGATCCATCTACTAGTACAAGTCTCTCACTATCTCCAATGACTTTATTGAGAGTCTTCAGTTCTAAGGCTATAGATCTTAACTCTACAAGATCTTGAGGATTTAAAGTAAGTATCTTGAGATCTATTTCAACTCCCTCCTCTCTGTTATAGCATGTATCTATGTAGAGAGCATTAACTACATAGAGGAAGAAGCCTCTTAACTCTCTCCAGTTAAATCCACTATCTAGTCCTCCTATACATCTATAATGATCCTTATCTCTGGGAATGTATCTAACCCAGTAATCTTGGATCCTCTCTAAGATCTCTAGAGATGCTACGCTGTTTAATTTATCTAGAATACTCTTAGCATTCTCATACGCAAGATCAAGTGTTCTTGATAGCATTCTCCCATATAATATAGCCTGAGATATTAAATGCTTCATGTAGAGTTCTCAAATGTTGTATTTTAATAGCTTTCAACATGATATTCTATAAGGGTCTTAAGAGAATTGGTGGAAAAGATTCCTGACTGGATGCCTCCTGAGTGGCTTAAGATAAGATATAGAGGGAAGAATATACTAGAGCTACTTGAAATGCCAATGGACGAGCTTGTGAAACTCCTGCCATCAAGAGCTAGAAGAAGTCTTAGAAGAGGACTTTCTGAAGAAAAGAGAAAACTGCTGGAGAAGGTTATAGAAGCTCGAAGACTTCTCGAACAGGGTAAGAGAATTATTATTAAAACACATATAAGAGACATGATCATACTCCCAGTAATGGTCGGACTTACATTCTCAGTATATAATGGAAAAGAGTTTGTAACATTCACAGTAACTCCAGAAATGATAGGTCATTATCTAGGAGAGTACTCTCTAACAACTAAGAAGGTAGAACACGGAGAGCCAGGCCTGAAAGCTACTAGGAGCAGCCTCTTTGTAGCTATGAAGTAGCTTTTCCAAGAAGCTCTCTTGCAACCTCATCTGCTAAAGCCTCAGGATCTCTATAGAAGTATTTTATCATAGCATTCTTTCTAGGATCTATATAAGGTGAGAAGATCTTCTCAAGAAAATCACTAGGCATTGAATAGCCTGTTAGCACGTATGCATTTCTATTATTAGCATAAGCCATTATAATCTCTATAATAGTACCTGCATAGCCTCCCACAGCTATTAGTACATCTCCTGAAAGAACTAGCACCTCTGATCTTTCTCTTAACTCCATCCCAGTTCTTACTGGAATGAAACATCTGTGTCTAGGAACATCATATGTTGAATATGGCAGTATGAACACGCTTTGGATCCCATATTTGCAAGCTTCATCCGCAATACTTTTCATAGTTCCATAATACCCTCCGAGATAGAAGATCATATTTTCTCCTAGTCTCTCGAATAATCTTCTGATGAGAATCCTTATCGCCTTAAGAAGTTCTTCATTTGGATCATCGCTATGTGCTGCAAAAGAGATTCTCTTCAATAGAAAACCCTAGATAATGTAGCTAGAAACCAGTTAAATTCTTAACATTGTGAGCATGTATAAACTTCTCAGAATAACTAGAGGAAGTAAACCTATATAAGGGATCTTGAAAACCCTTCCATCACCTATGCTCAGTATCTTGCCAACAACATCTCCAAACTCTATTCCAGGTTCTCCGATTCTATTAGGAGGGTCGGGAACAAGATTGTTATCGCCTTTGGTCACATAATAGTATTTATCTTCTGAGATGATGATGCTTATAACTCTGTGAATAATCATCTCTCCTGAAGGTCTTCTAAATACTATTACATCTCCTACATGGATCTCGCGGGGGTCTGATACAGGTATTATGAATACTATATCTCCTGTATTTAAAGTAGGCTCCATACTATGCCCTTCTACAACAGCTATCAAATGAGCTCCTGTAACACTCGTGTAAAAAATCAGAGAGAGTAGTAGAATGGAGAGAGCTGTTAGTATCGCATCCTTATATGAGAACCTACTCTTCATCGTATATCTCGCTCAGATCTATCTCTATGATCTTACCTTCTCTAGGTTTCTCGCTGGAACTCTTCTCACCTTCGCCTATCTCCACATCTTCTCCAGCCTTGATCTTGCTTACAACTCCTCTCCACCTATACCCACAGCTAGGACATTTAAAAGAACCCATGACAGTTATAGTCACCCTGCCATAAGCATCAGGAATCGGAGAGATCATATGCCATGTTTTCTCAGGTTTTTCAACAACATACCCGCACCTGGGGCATTTATTAGGTTGTTTTCTCCCTCTTCTACTCATTCTATTCACACTAGATGTAGATTGTTGAAGATTAATTAAATTAATTCTCGCCTCAAATCTTCTAGCTATTTTAAAACTCAGGATTCATATCAGGTTTATATTCTTGGTTTCACTTCTCAACATCTTCAGAATTGTTCTTTGTGTTTGTCATCTCTAAGATTTTAGAGTTTTATATCTCAGATCTTAGGTATTTCAAAGAGGATCTATCTCATATAGAAGCTTTCAACATCTCATCAAAGTTCTCTGCCACTAGCCTGTAACCCGAAGGTCTTGCTTTTCAGGGCGGGGAGGAGGTCAGATGTAGAATCCGCATCTTTTTCAGCTGATGATATTAGATTGATCAGACACGAAACCGAAACATTATCAGAGATGTATCTATTATCGTGTTCTACGGGTAGTATATGAGCTTAGTTATCCGCCTCTCAGATTTTTTAAGATTGGAGAACTCGAGTTATTTGGTGTGTAGTTGGGAGAGTTAGTAGTTCTAAAGGGGAGAAGTATTGTTGAGGGCTTTGCCAGGGGGAGGATTTTTGTCATAGATGATTTTATATCACCTCTTGGAGAGATTGATAGAGTGAGTGGCTTTCTTAGGAAGAGAGGTTATCCGGAGATCTCTTTAGCTGGTAGAATTCTATTTTTTAGAGGATCTAGAGGTTCTACCGTAGGTCCTTATATTCTTTATGATCTTAGCAAGAGAAATCTCGCTCCTGCTGCTATGATCGTTGAGAATGCTGATCAAATTATTATTATAGGAGGTATTCTCGGAGGGATCACGGTTGTAAGAATTGAGAGATGGGATGATGTAAAGAGGATTCCTAATGATGCTTATGCAGAGGTTAACGCATTGAAAGAAGAGGCGGAGGTTAAAGTCTATGTCTAGACTTATAGTCATAGAAGGAATCGACGGATCTGGAAAGACTACTCTAGCTAGAAATCTTGTAAGAAGATTAATGGAGAGAGGATTCAAAAGCTATTACACATACGAACCTTATGAAAGTCCTTTTTCAGAGGTTTTTAGAAAGATTAAAACCTTGATCAAAACAGATCCTACTATAGATGCTTTGGCTATGACCCTTGACAGAGCATATCATGTTAAAATGGTTATCGAACCATTACTTGAGGAAGGATATATAGTTGTCTCCGACAGGTATTACTATAGCACCATAGCATATCAAGGAGCTATGGGAGCTGACATAACATGGATCAAGAATATGAATAAGGTTTTTAGAAGACCGGATCTAGGGATCTATATAGACGTCTCAGTAGATACAGCTCTAGAAAGAATTAAGATGAAAGAAAGCAGATGGCCCGAATACGAGGTAAGAGAACTTCTAGAGAAAGTAAGAAAAATATATCTAGAGATGGTAAGAGAAGGAGAGCTAGAAATAGTATGCGGCGAGAAGAAAGCTGAAGAAGTTATAGAGGAAGCGTGGAGAATAATAACTGGGAAAATAGATCTAGAGAATAAATAGAGCTACATA
>JAVZPJ010000002.1:120368-189935 GCA_038881635.1 Sulfolobales archaeon
ATGCCTAGACATTCGATCCTTTATTATCCTATAGCAAAAGCTCTTAAGAGAGCAGACTTATTAGAGATAGCTGTTGAGAATTCTAAACGACGTGTAGCAAGAGATCTTCATGTAGTCGCCTTGAGTAGCAAGAGGATGCATGACATCTTATTAAAAGATCTCTCTACAAGGAAAGAAGCGATTTCTAAACGAGTTATAAAGACATCCAAAGGCGAGTATGCTGTTTACTATGAAAATCCTCATGACATAGATTTCATAGATAGACTTCTCGACAGAGTGGAACTAAGAATACATAGGCTCTCTGCATTCACAAGAAATAACATGGTTGAACTAGTAGCCGAGATACGAGAAGATTCTATTCCAAGCTTGGTTAAAGCATTAAAAGAACTGAATAAGTACATCACCAGATGATCTCTAGAACTTCCAATCTTCTAAGCAAAAGATTCCGGGAATACTTCTTTAAAACACGTTATTAGCTTCATAATATCATTAGTATAATGTGCCTAGTATGAGGAGTTTTCTTCTTAGAGTTCCTGAGGATAGCGATATAATTGAGTTTCTTAAAACCTATGCTAGGAATCATGGTATTTATAAAGCTTATGTCTCAGGAATCGGATCATTTAAAGAAGCTGTTATAGCTTACTACGATATAGAACTTCAAAGATACATACCGAGAGAACTTAAAGAGATCGTTGAAATAACCTCGCTTACAGGTAATATAAGTCTTGCAGATGGAGATGTTTTTCCTCATATTCACGTCACACTAGGAAGAAGAGATGGGTCAGTTTTAGGAGGACATCTAATAAGAGGAATCACACTCCTAGCAGAAGTATACATACAAGAAGTACCAGGACAACCTCTAGAGAGAAAACCCTGGAAATACGGGTTGAGGGCATGGGAGATAGAAGAATAGTTCTTTAACTAAGAGATTTAAAGCTCAAGCTGAGATGATAATCTTTACCCTATAACTATTTTCAGGAGAGGTGTGGCGGGCCCGCGGGGATTTGAACCCCGGACCACCGGCTTAGGAGGCCGGCGCTCTATCCTAGCTGAGCTACGGGCCCTAGTATTGTATTTTGAGATGGAGAAAAATTTAATTTTCGCCTTAGATCTTTAGTATGAGTACTTCTGGTACGTCATCCTTGAACAATACTATTATCTTTCCCGGGATATCTGAAAGCTCTACACTTATTGTCTCAAGATCTTTTCTCATAGTAGCAAGTCTAGTGATCTTCTGATTAAGATCTTCTAGATACTTCTCATAATACTTAAGCTCTGCATCTGGAGAGGGATTTATAGAAAGTTTCACAGACTTAAGATCTATTTCAGCAACTGAGGTCTGCTGCTTCACTTCCGTACCCAGCTTACTTAGTATTCCCACTATCTTTCTTTGAGTCTCAGCTTTTTTCCTAAGTTCCTCAACACCTCTAATCAGTTCTCCAAAGATCTTTCTATATTCAACTAGCTTTCCATCTATGTATGATATAAGATCTTTGACACTGCTAAACTCTCTAATCATATGCGCTATCCCCATTAATACTAGTGGGAGATAGCTAATATACCACAATCCTTTAGCTATTCTAATCACTATATTAGTTTAATTCGATATATACTACTAGAAGGTATTGTATAGGAGGTGTGAGTTTGGGGAGGAAAGTTCAGAGAGAGAATAGAAGAATTATGAAAGAGAGGATCCCTGCAGAAGCTTTGATCAGTAGAGGTGTGCAGAGGATCGGTTTTATAGTGGCATTAACACTTCTGGTCTTCATAGGATCTCTAGGAGTGTATCTCAGAATACTACCTCTAGCGAATTCTCTCTCGCTCGGATACACACCATACCTAGATGAGCTGGATCCTTATTCTAATTATTATGTAGTTAAATACATGCTAGAACATGGACCTCTATCATTCTGGGATCTGAAGCCTCCGAACCCTGCTGCAACATTATTCTGGTATCCCTGGGGTAGAGATTTTCCAGCTACAGATGTTCCTGGCATATACTATACTATATACTTCTTATACATACCATTCTCAGGTGTAATGGATCTCATGAGCTTCATGTTCCTCCTACCAGTTGTAGCTTCAGCAATAGCTTTTATAGGAGTTTTTCTTACTGCAAGAGAGATCTCTAGAAGTAATATAGCTGCTGTTATCACTACAGGTCTTCTAGCTACTTTCTTCATGGATCGAACCGTAGCCGGCTTCATTGTTAAATACACCATAGCTATCATGACTCTCCCATGGATCACATACTTCTTTATCAAAGCATTTAACTATAGAAAAAGTATATACTTCATAGTAACAGGCCTTCTCTTAGCATATTCAGCATATTCAACAGGTTTATTCGTAGCACCATATCTATCTATATATGCTACGATGGTGTTATCACCTCTCGTCTATCGTAAGGAATCTCCGCTCAGAATGATCATGGAATTAGTGTATATCTCAGCTCCTCTAATCCTTGTATTCATATCTACACCTATATACGGGATCGACTATATAACTAGAAATCTAGGTATCATACCCATAGCATCAATACTAGCAATAGGTCTCTACGGATTATACCAGAAGATTACGCCAAAGAACTCCCTCAAGATATACATAGCATCAATAGTAGGAGTAATAGCTATAGGTCTCCTAGCGATCTTCACAGGCTTTATAAGCTTAGCTGGAAAAGCAGCACAGGCTCTAGGAATATATCATGTTCTAGGAACTTTATCATTCACGATAGCAGAGTACCAGCCTACTAACATGGGTTACGTGCTTAATGTCTATGGCACTGTAGTCATTCTCTCTATATTCTCTCTACTATATGGATTCTACCTAGTCTTAAGCAGAAGAGATCTGACGGCATTCTATCTATCTATTCTAAATATAGCTATTCTCTACGTACTATCAAATCTAAGCTATTTCATCTCGTATGCTGTGGTTTCTATGACTATGATCGCTTCATTATTTATAGGTTTTCTCGTTAAAAACTCCTCGCAGATATTCACTAGGATTAGAAGATATGTAAGCTTCTCCTCAGTATTCTCGCTACTGCTACTAATCGCAGTACTATTATCACATGTATACATAGTATACAGCTATCATATTCCCGCATATAGAAGTCATCTCCCCATGATACTTACCTCGGGAATATCCATGTCAGCTCCCTCAGATGCATGGCTTAGAGCTCTTGAATGGATCAGGACTCAGACTCCTAAAGATTCTGTGATAATGGCTTGGTGGGATTATGGATACTGGATCACACCACTCGGAGAAAGAGCTTCGGTGGCAGACGGATCCACTATAAATGCTACACAGATAGAGATCCTGGCTAAGATACTTTCAGCAGATAACGAGACAGAAGCTGTGAGACTAATGAGAGAATACCTACATCTGCAACCCAATAAAACATATGTACTTGTATATGATGCATTCCTAGTCAATACTTTCGGAGAGTATATAGTACCTCTTAATTGGGCTGATGCTGCGAAAGGTATTTCAGCAATTCTTAGAATAGCCGGTGTAAACATAGACTATGACATATACGGGAATAACACTCCATCATACTATACAATAGGTTCAGGACCTCAGAAGTATGTTAGAGTAGTAGTCCAGCCTGGAGGTTTTTACACTATAAAACCTAACTGGGCTTCTCCAAATATAAGCAACACACTACTCTACGGGATCATGATCGATGGAATGCTCAGACTATTCCCAGGATATTCATTCTACTCCGACGACCCAGCCAATGGAGGAACACCTGTCGAAAGACCTACATTCAGCCACTTCCAACCTGCAGCTATAATACCATCATACATACCGATCAACGTAGGAGGTTATTATACAGCCTACGTCGTTATATTCATATACAAGTTCACGGGCTAGCTTGTTTCACATGATTTCTTTTCAAATAGTCTAAGAATGCATTCCCACACCCTATCTAATGATACCTCTCGAGAAATAGGTTTATATGGTTTCTTCGTATAAGCATTAAGAGATAGATGTAGGAAATAGCTCTAAAAGCTCTCAGCTCGATAAAAACTAGTGAAGGTTTGAGATAGTAGGTACGATACATGAGGTCAGCTTGTGTAAATCTGTATGAGAGTTATGCATCTTGAGATCTTAGAGAGATCTTATCTAGAAACTTACGCATAGAATCTCTTTCACTTGCTAGAATTAGCAGTCTGTTGTAGAGCTATAAGAGAATCAAATATTGAAAAGATTCGATGGCGAGAAAGTGTTTTCTAGAGATGAAGACTTGAGAAGTCTTTTCTAGAGGATAATTCTCCTACTCGTTAGATCTCTGGATGTAAGTTTTCTGTAGATCTCTATCGAATCAGAACACCATAGATCAAGATCTCTTTCTCTTATAATACTCTCATCCTTGTTCAAAGGCTTTAAATATACTATCTTAGAGATCTTGAGATCCTTAAGATCCTCAGGATTTAACTCTATATCCCTTTCAGCTAGAATTACTAGCAGTGATTTTTTAATGAAATAACCTAAAATCTCGCCTCTAGACATGCGATCTTTTAAAGAGTTTTTCACAAGCATATCAATCTCATTGCTTAGAAATCCTATCTCTTTAGAGAAGCTATGAGATATCTCTACAAAGACCTCGGGTTCAGGATTTTTCTCGTATCTTCCTATAAGCTCTCGAGCTCTTGCTATGATTTCAGGAGTGAGTCTTCTAAGCATCTCAGGAGTGAAAATTCCTCGAGGTAATATGCCTACTACTACGGAGAAGTTTTTAAGAGAACTACTCTCAAGAGATCCATAGCAGGGGGCTCCTGGTATTTTTCTGACCTCTATTCCGTATCCTAGAAGCTCTGAGATCACATCTCCAAGTCCTGTCATGGATCTCACTTCAAGCTCGTGAGCTATCAAGCCTGCTGAAACTAATATTCTTCTAATATTCTCTCCACCTAGGATCTTTGAAGCTATTCTAAAGCCTAATCCTATTGCTATATTCGCGCTGACTCCAGCTCCTGCTCCTAGAGGTATTTCCGATATCACTCTCATTTTATAAGACTCTCCATAGGATCTTCTGGCGAGAGATATCATGTCAAGATTCACACATTCTGAGTCTACGTATAGGTCGCATCCTACCTCATCATAGCAGATCCTAGTCATCGGCTTTAGAACTATTCCAACTCCAGTACTCCCACTCCTCAGAGGATCCTCATGATAATGAGGAGTCCATACACCACTTATATGAAGAGGTATTTCAAGACAATTGCTCGTTAAAGATACACCCTTACTCTATTTCACCTTTAAATATATATAGTGATTTATGCCTAAAGCAACTGTTTCGGCTTTTAGATTTATTGTTTTATTTTATTCTTCTTCTATGATATTATGTATACTTGTTTTCCGTGGAGATATTCTATCTTCTTCTTATCTCTTCCTAGTGGGTAGAGAGCTATATTATTCTTCCTATACTTTATAACGCTATACTTTACGAAGTAGAATTCGTTTACCTTAAGGAATACATCATCAGCTTGTCCAAGGTGTGGAGGTAGATCGAAAGATAATAGCAGTAGAATAAGTAGAATACTACAATGTACTAAATGTGGATTCGTAGGTGATAGAGACTTTATCGCATGTATAAACCTGTTCCACAGATACTTAAGATGTAGGGTTTAGAGATGCTCCTAAACACATCTAAGGGTGGTGCAAGCCCAAGACCGATGCAGGGGAACAGAGATGAGGCTATAAAACCAAGCGATATAAACCTGTGTTAAGAGCTGAACCCCTTTAGATCTGTTCTCAAAATAGTTTCATAAGCTGATCTCTAGCAGATTCTCCTAGTAAGAATCTGGAGAGATTATAGATTATAAGAATTTCGCTAAGAAAGAAATTATGGAGAGTAAGACATGCTCGATCCTAGACATCCTAGATACAGATCTATTCTCTATAGAGAGATCATAAGCAAGGCTATGGAAGAAGGCATCGTGGTTCCTCAGGGACTTATAGCTCATGGAAGAGGTGAGTGTTTTGATTATCTCATTGGTGAGTGTACTACCGAGTTTGCATATGAATCTATTAGAGCTGCTGCGGCAGCTCTACTAACAGCGGTGCATCCTGTTATATCTGTTAATGGGAATACTGCTGCTCTCGTAGCTAGAGAGATTGTGGAGCTCGCTAGAGAGGTTGGTGCTTTGATTGAGGTGAATTTATTCTATAGAACTATAGAGAGATCTATTAAGATAAGAGATCTTCTTATGAGAGAAGGTGCTGAGAGAGTTTTAGGAGTTGAAGATGCGATTGCTGTGATTCCTGAGATACATAGTGAGAGAAGAAGAGTAAGTCCAGAGGGTATTTTAAAAGCAGATGTTGTCCTAGTACCTTTAGAAGATGGAGACAGAACTGAAGCTCTTAGAAAGATGGGGAAAATAGTTGTGGCAATAGATCTAAATCCTCTCTCTAGAACCTCTAGAGCGGCGAGCATAACTATTGTTGATAATGTTGTGAGGGCAATGCCCAGAATAATTGATGAAGTAAGAAGGATCAAGGCTTTAGGAGATTCCTATAAGCAGTATGCGATGAAGATTCTTAAAAACTATGATAATAATAGAATTCTATCACAAGCACTACTTCATATAGCCAGAAGACTTGAAAGCATAGCGAGAGGATCTGATGAGAGGGTGGGGTGCATCTCTTCTTAAGATCGCAGATATGATAATGCAATATATGGGCGAATGTCAGGTCTAATAATATATTCCGGGAAGCTTACAAGTAGAATGGTATAGGTTTTGGGAGGCTTAGATCAGGATAGTAGTTTTAATAGGTATGTTAGGTATTACAAGCATCTCATAGATAGAATAAGTTCCGGCACTCCTACCGAGAGGAAGAGTTTAGAGGAACTCTTGAAAGAAGAATATCCTGGAGTAAGCCTTAGAGATGGTAGTAGACATATGTTCTCTAGAGAAGAACTCAGAGATTTCTCAAGAATCTTTCCAGAAGATCTTAGAAAGAAGATTCTTCTTCCAATAATACTCGGCAAAATACATGGTATTTCTCTCTATAGATTTTCTGAATGTGATAGTACTATCCAGGCTATGATAGATATTCTAATTAGAGAGGGTTTAATTAGCAGAGATGCTGCAGATCTCACATCATGTGTTCTAAGATATGATGCTACAAGAAATCTTATTAAGAGGTATGGGAGCTTAATAATATTAACCATATATCAAAAATCATATATAGATGTAAGTAGCTCGGATAGCGAGGGTGGTAATGAGCCGTAGAGAGAAGTCGGATCTAGACTTTGGAGGAGATTTGAATCAGAAGCTTATGAGCTTGCTTAATGAACTCAGGAGAAGAGGATTAGAAGCTGAGGTAATGAACTATCCTGAGAAGAAGAGATCTGTTGATATACTAGTTAGAGAGAAGGCTCTTATAAAACTTTCTGAAGATGTGGAAAGAGTTTCAAAAAAAGAATTCAATGATCTTATGGCAGCATCCGTTCTATTCAGCACGTCAACACTTATAATATCTGATAAGATATATGGTGAGAAAGTTATGCCAGGAATAGTATTTGAGAAGCATGGTGTTAGAGTTATTAGTAGTGATACATTTCTCGATTACACCTCTGGACGTGGTGTATCTATATATGAGTGGAAGGGATCCTTCTATGTGAGGATTAACAGCAAAGCTCTTAGAGAGCTTAGAGAGAAGAGTAATATGAGAATTAGCGAGGTTGCTGAAATGCTCAAGGTAAGTAAGAAAACTGTTTATGAGTACGAGAAAGGTTCAATGGATCCAGAGATAGATCGTGCTGAAAAACTGATCGAAATATTCGGAGAAGAAATAGTGGGAGAAATAGATCTATTCTCAGATACACTGTATCAGATAGATAGAGAGAAGGTTCTTGAAAGGCTTTTAATCAGATCTTCAGATGAGGATCCTATAGCTAGGAGGATTAACAAGGCAGGTCTCACAGCTATAAGGCTCTGGAGAACAGCTCCTGATATCATAGGTTCCTATGATGATAATAGGTTTACAATAGTAGTAGAGAGAAGAGGAGAAGAGAATATATCTAAGAAGTTGAGAGAGACCATCAAATTCTCTAAATATTTTAAATGCAGAACATATTTCATACCGTCAGGATCTGACCTAAGAGATAAAGATCTGGAGGGAGGGTTAAAGGGAGATCTAGAGGTTTTAAGCCCTAATAGCTTGGAAAGAGATCTTAAGAGTGCTCTCAGAAAATAAGGTGGATGGCTTCATATTGAAGATATTTATAACAGGAAGACCTGGAATTGGTAAGACAACGGTTTTTATGAAAGTTGTAGAGATGCTTAGAAGAGAGGGATCAAAGGTTCTAGGATTCTACTGCCCAGAAGCTAGAGAAGGTGGTGTGAGGATAGGATTTAGAATAGTTGATATAGAGACAGGTGAGAGCGGATGGCTTGCACTGGCTAGAGATAGATTTGAAGGCACATGTGTCGGGAGAATCGGGAGATACTGTGTGATCAGAGAAGATGCTGAGAGAATCGCGCTGAAGATTCTAGAAAGATTCTATAGTTCAGCTGTTTTAGCAGTAGATGAGATAGGGCCTATGGAGCTTATGATAGATTCTTTGAGAAATCTTATAGATAGATTCTTATCCTCGGAGAAGCCAGGAGTCTACGTAGTTCACGAGAGAATTGTTGGAGAGCTGATGAGAAGATATCATGATGCTCAAATATATAGAATTACAGAGGCTAACAGATCTGAAGCTTCTTTAGATATATTTTCAAGAATCATAAGATACATATCTCGGGAGAGATGAGCATAGAGATTCGAGAATTTGAATGTCCTAAGAATCTTGAGACCGTAAGAGAAGGGCTTGCCAGCATATGTGCTCCAAAAAAAGATCTCTACGTACGTGAAGACGGTGTTTTCGAGCCTGCATGGGCTCCTGTCTTCTATAACCCTATAATGAGTATGAATAGAGATGCCACGATACTCTTTCTTAGAGTAGTTAGCAAGAGGAATAGGATTAGAAGAGCATCAGATCTTATGTCAGCCACTGGAGTTAGAGGTATTAGAATAGCTCTTGAAACACCTGTGGAAGAAATATTTATGGGCGACATAGATCCTTACGCATGTTATATCACCTCGATCAATACGAGGCTTAATAGTGTTCATGATAGAACGAGGATCTTCTGTAGCGATTATAATATCACAGCCGTAGAAATTGTCAGGGGAGGTATTAAGGTAGACTTTAATGATCTAGATCCCTACGGATCTCCTGCACCATTCATAGACTCAGCTATAGAACTTGTGAAAAGAGGAGGATTTCTAAGCGTGACAGCAACAGATATAGCATCTCTCTCAGGATCTTATCCTCTAAAAGCTTTGAGAAGATACGGGTCTAAAGTCTTGAGAACAGACTTCGGTAAAGAGGTTGGGATAAGAGTATTAATTGGGTTCATAGTCAGAAGAGGAGCTGAAAAAGATCGAGTTCTTAAGCCTTTGATCTCATTCTATTCGGATCACTATTATAAGATATTATTCGAAGTTAATAAAAGCGCTGGAGAGAGTAGTAGAAACTTAGAGAAGCTAGGCTACTACAGGTACTGTTCTAAATGCTTCTACAGAGATATTATAAGATTAGAGGATCTAGGGAGAACAAGAGATTTTCAATGTCCTTATTGTGGTGGAAAGCTGAATCTCATAGGACCTCTATGGTTGGGAGAGATATGGAGTAGAGAGATCATAGAGTTAATGTTAAGAGAATTAGAAGAGACGCCGTGGATCGGGGGGAGATTTAGAAGACTTCTAGAGATAATAGAAAGCGAAGCAGATATAGAAACACCCTATCACTACACCACAGGATCTATAGCTTCCACTCTTAAGAAGAGTCAGCCACCTCTATCGAGTGTTCTAGAATGTCTCGCTAGAAGAGGTTTTAAAGCTTCTAGAACTCATTTCAGTTCTATTGGATTTAGAACTGATGCGGAATTTAAGGATGTTATAGATTGTTTTAGGAATACCTCTAGATACTAGAATTAAGTAAGAGATCAAATACTAGGATTCTTTTCAACAAGTTTTCCCAGTTTCTTCAATGTTTTCTCGGCTAACTCTCTTAGATCTTTTGAGAACACGAAGAAACCATAAGGATTATAGAGAATATGATCACAATCCATGAGATCTGAGGGTTTCCAACATATTTTCAGATAGTAATAGCCGTTACCACCAAGTCCTAGTAATGCTTCGAGAACAAAACCTTTGTACTCTATATAGCCGCTGTAACACCACTTCATTCTGGTTAGGATGATCCTTTCCACACCTAGTTTCATCATATGATCTCTGAAAATTCTAACATGATTCTCATCAGGTATTTTCGTAGCATACACCAAATATATTCTCTCACATCATAATTTTATATTGATATGTGCGGTGTCTATACAAACTTCAGAAATCTATGGATATGGAAGTATCTGGGTAGAAGAGTTTCATGGTATCTGAAGGTTTCAATTAATGAGATGCCTGCAAAATATCTTATCGCTAAGAGAACTCCGACTCCTCTTGACAAGAATTCTGAGATAAGCGTGGAAGAGGGTTTAAAGATCTACGAGAAAGCTACCGAAGAATTTCTCAGGATCAAGAGAGATGTTGAGAATGGTCTTAAGCTAGGCAGTCTCGAAATACCTAGCTATAGTCTTCTAGACCTAGCCAAGGATCTTGTATGGAAGATCGTGAGAAAATGTGTTTTCTGCAGATGGAGATGCGGAGTTGATAGAAGTAATGAGAGTAGGCTTGGAGCCTGCATGCTGACAACCGAGAGCAGAGTCTCATCATATTTTCACCATCTTGGTGAAGAACTTATATTCAGAGGAACTCACGGGTCTGGTACTATTTTCTTTACATCGTGTAATATGAGATGCCTATTCTGCCAGAACGCTGATATATCTAAGGATAGGTTCAACGGGATTCCGGTAACCCCGAGACAGCTAGCTCAAATGGCTTACATGCTGAGGATCGAGGGTTGTCATAATATCAACTGGGTTGGTGGAGAGCCTACCCCTCATATTCACAGCATTGTGACAGCAATATGGCATCTAGCTTATGAAGGTTTCAGACTCAGACCCTCAGAAGAAGATCTCGATGTGATACTCAGAGTTAAACATGATTTCTTCTTATACCCCTACGATATAAGATACGCATATTATGAGGGAGAGTTTAATGTTCCAATGCTATTTAATACTAACATGTTCCTCAGTAGAGAAGCTCTAATCATACTAAGACCTCTCATAGATATATGGCTTCCAGATCTTAAGTACGGTCCTGGCAGGTGTTCTATAAGGCTTTCCAGAACTCCATGGTATTGGGAGACTGCTACAGAGAATCTTAGGATATTATATGAGTGGGGTGAGGATATAGTTATAAGACATCTCATAATGCCTAATCATGTTGAATGTTGTTCGAAACCTGTGATAGACTGGATCTCTAAAAACATCCCTGAGACACCTGTGAATCTCATGGATCAGTACAGACCTGAGTATCAAGCAGATCCCAGATCTCCTCTTTTCAATAAAGACGCCTTCGATATAGCTAGAAGACCTACGAGAAAAGAACTTGAAGAAGTATGGAGATATGCGGAAGAGAGAGGAATAATATTCAGAGAAATAACATTTGAAAAGAAAGGTTATAGACCAGAAGATTTCTAAGTAGAATGCTGACGATGAGATCTTAGCTATACTGTCTAAGAATTTCTATCATTAGTGCAAGACGTCAGCAAAAGTCGAGATATTACATCTGGTCGTACAAGTAGGAGTGTAACGAAAAATTGCTTGAGATATCCTTTATAAGTTTTCTTCTCTTTCTCTAGAGTTCTATAAATACTTCCTGGTATAAGTAATATAGGTGGTTCAATGGATCTGATTCCTAAGAAGTATGATGTGATAATTGTAGGAGCAGGAGTAGCGGGATCCTCAGCAGCACTGCTTCTCAGTAGAGAAGGTTTTAAAGTAGCTTTAATTGATTCAAAGCCTTGGGATAGAGCTGGAGACAAGCCTTGCGGAGATGCAATTGGAAAACATCATTTTGATGAAGTAGGAATAAAACCTCCATCAGGAGAAGATCTAGATGGATTTGTTAGAGGAATACTTCTCTACAGCCCTTCTGAGGAGGTTGTTTTAAGAATCGAGGGTGAGGGCTACGAGATCAATAGAGTTAAATTTACTCAAAGACTTATCAGAGAAGCAGTAGATCTAGGAGCTGAATATTTCGGAGGAACAAAGGTGTCAGAACCTATAATTGAAGGAGGCTTCGTAAGAGGGGTAAAGATCTTCAGAGGAGATTCTAAGACAGAGCTGAGAGCTCCCGTAACTATAGATGCCTCTGGTAATAGTAGAAGTATTATTCAGAGACTTCCAAACGACTGGCCCATAGTGGAAACATTAGATCCTAGAGACTCTAATATAGCTTACAGAGAGATTAGAGAGCTTCAGAGAGATGTAGAAGAACCTGAGTTTATAAAGATATACGTCTCAAACAAGGTAGCTCCAGGAGGTTATTGGTGGGATTTTCCCAAGAGTAAATATAGGAATGTAACTAACGTAGGCATAGGAGTTCAAGGTGGAATGGGCTATGGACATCCTAGAGATTATCTCTATAAGTATGTTCTTGTGAGAGAAGAATACAAGAACTCAAGAATCATAGAAAGCGGAGGAGCTCTAGTCCCAACAAGAAGACCTCTATCAACCATGGCTTGGAACGGTGTTATAGCGATTGGAGATGCCGCATTCACTGTAAATCCTGTTCATGGAGGGGGGAAAGGTTCTGGAATGCTTTCAGCTAAAGCCTCTGCAGAGGCTATCAAGAAGGCTTTCGAGATGGGAGACTTCAGTGCTAGAGGTCTTTGGAATGTTAACAAGCTCTATATAAGATACTATGGGGCTAAACAAGCTTCACTAGATATCTTTAGGATATTCCTTCAGAAGCTTAGTGATGATGATATTGAGTACGGTCTTAGAAAAAGAATCATGAGAGAATCAGATCTCTATGAGACTAGTAGCACTGGTGTTATAAGAAGATCTGTTTTCGATAAACTGGAAAGAATCCTTGCAGGACTTGGAAGACCTTCACTACTCTACAAGCTCGCCCAGGTAGCATCTTATATGGAGAAGATCAGAAGGCTCTATGAGGAGTATCCTGAAGATCCTCAGAAGATCTATGAGTGGATTGAGAAGATCAGGAACCTCTATAGTGAGTTCACATCAGTAGTGCTAAGATGATTTTTAGACTCAAAATTCTTCAGATCAGATCATTATTTCTTTTGAAGGAAAATTCTTTCTCCTATCACGAATACTTTATAAATCACAAACCATATGATGAGCGATGTAGGTGAACTACTTCAATAGATATTTCAAGGTTCATCAGGTTTCACATCGATTAATATTGTCTCCCTACAATGATTGTTCTGCTGATTTCATCTATTTCACATCTCTTATATCTAGTAAGAATCTTGCGAATGCAGGCTCACAATCCTGATCACGAGAAGAATCTGATGTAAGAGGTATATTATAAGATTTAAAAATTTTAAGATGCTATTAAAAACTTCGGGGGTGATGCGATTACAAGGAGTAGTGCAAGAGAGAAGAATTGAAGAGATGAAAGTATCTACTACAGATCTATATCTGGCTGAATCTTTGAGTCTTCAGATATTTCTAAGGATAGAGGTTTCATACTATCTTTCCTGGAAAACAGCTTATGTAGCAAGATAGCAAGAGATGATCCCTATGATCGAGATATTTCTATCTCCGATCCAGTATATTCTGGTAGTGTTCTCAGGATTTCTAGTTGGATTCAGCTTAGGATTAATTGGAGGAGGAGGATCTGTTCTCGCAGTTCCTCTTCTCCTCTACCTAGTAGGGCTGGCTCATGTGCCAAGTCAATATGCTGAGGTAGCGAGCGAATATGAGAACATAGTAGATCATATAGCACTAGGATCCACAGCACTAGCCGTAGGGTTGAATGCCTATATCAACGCATATGTGCACTATCGCCGTGGCAACATAAGACTGTCTGAAGGTATCTACTTTACAATTCCAGGAGTTGGAGGAGCTCTAGTTGGAAGCTATGTGAGCCATATAATCCCTGGAAGATCTCTGCTTTTCTTCTTCGGGGTTTTCATGATCTTTATTGCTCTAATGATGCTAAGACACTCAGGAGCTGAGAGAAGATCTGTTGGAAGAGTTAGAAAATGTCTCATACCACCTATAGCATTTCTTATAGGATTCGCATCAGGCTTCTTCGGGATCGGAGGAGGATTTCTCATAGTCCCAGGACTGCTATTTGTAGGGCTTTCTATTAATAATGCTGTTGGAACATCTCTCATAGCTGTGGGATCCTTCGGTTTAACATCTGCAATCGTATACTCCTTCTACGGTTATCTTATGCCTGTTGTAAGTCTCTTCTACTTGATTGGTGGTGTTGTAGGAGGATACATAGGATCTCTTATATCTGTTGGAATGCCAAGAGACCTCTTAAAAAAGATGTATGCTCTCATAATAATAGCGGTAGCGATATACATTATGATCAGGAATTTAGGGGGGTTATTCAGTCTAGTTTGAGTTAAGAATTTATAGGTGTTAAAGAGATCTACAATAGAAAACTGTTAAGCAAAGAAGAAAATCTATGGATGAAATAGCATGATGATAGAGCCGGCATACGCGTTTCTAGCATCTATAGTATTAACAGTCATACTTATAATTAGGAGAATCGACATATCCATAGCTTTAGGACTGGGAATAATTCTATACTCTCTGCTCACAATCAGAGAAATAGAGGATCTGAAGAAAGTTTTAGGCGGTCTGGAGAATGCACAGGCTTTATTCATACTACTATCATTGATCCAGGCTATGTTTCTAGCAGATCTATATAGAGAAAGCGGTGTTGCAACAAAAATGATCAGAGGAATCTCATGCTTAGGCGAGAGATTATCAGGATTTATAACACCAGCAATTATAGGTCTGCTTCCAATGCCCGGAGGAGCTTACATATCAGCGGTGCTGGCAGACCCTATATACACTAGGGTAGGTTTTAAGTCTGAGGAGAAGACGTATATAAACTACTGGTTTAGGCATATATGGGTTCCTATATGGCCTCTCTATCAGAATATATTAATAGCTTCAGCATTACTAGGAGTAAGTGTTAAAGAGATCTTTGATATCAACTGGAGAATTACACTCTCAAGCATTTTATCAGGAACTATCATATCTCTATATATTCTACGCAAAGGCGGAAATAAGCTGTCAAGAAAAGAGATAGATACCAGAGATCTCAGCGAACACTCTCTAGAAAAAAGGAAAAGAATCTCAGGCTGCGATCCAAGAGGTCTACTTCATGTATGGCCTTTCATAATAATATCACTACTCGCTTTAGCTCTAAACGTGATCCTACCTCTCACACTCTTCATAACTCTAATTCTATTCATACTCATCTATAGACCGAGCACTCAGACTATTCTCAGAGCTTTAAGATATTCTCTGAACATATCGATAATAGCTCTTCTAATAGAGATCTTCATTTTCAGTGAGCTGATCCGTGTCACAGACCTTGCAACAGACATCAGCAGGATCACCTCAGGATACTTAGTACTCGCACTACTAATGGTTCCTATGATAATAGGTTTCGGAACAGCAGCCGAATTCGCCTATGTAGCACTCGCATTCCCACCATTTTTAGGAGTATTCGAAACCTCAAAGACATATGTAGAGATAGCGTTTTTAGGAGGCTTCACAGGTGTCATGCTAAGTCCTTCTCACGCGTGTCTGGTTCTCTCCGCTAGATATTATAATTGTGCTATTACAAAACCCTATAGATATATAATACCATCTGCTCTGCTCACACTCATCATAACTCTGATTCTTACTTCAATAAGTAGAGGTATTTAAAATATCTGCCGGCATCGATTCAAAACATTAAACGCAGTTCATAAAGACTTCAAGAATCATATTTTCGCGCTTTCAGGAGATCTAGGCACCTCATACCTTGAGTATCTAGGAAGAGGAGTGGGAAGACCAGATCCTCTACCACAGGAGAGAAGGAGGAGAATATCAAGAAGCTCTAGAGAGAAAGTATATAATAATCTAAGCGTTGCCCGACTAAGAGTGATTATAAATCCAAGAGCTATCCAGAGAGAATGGAAAGGAGCTGGCCTTCTCTATCGGGGTATAGAGATTTTGAAAAGATGAGAGGGATTATGAGGATCGTCTGAAGAACCGAATCCTTTAACAGGTTTCAAGAATTTTTCTCTTGAGAGGATCCCAGCCAGCTTCTCTTCGCTTATACCCGGCGTTATCAGAGCCTCTAGAGCTATGCATTCTGATAGAAGGTAATCTATGTGCCAGAACATTTTTCTTTTCTTCGAGTAGAGATGTCTCACTACTCTCGAGCATCCTCTACCGCATGATCCTACATATATGTAGTAGCCTTCATCTATTTGAAACTCTCTCCCTCGGGTTCTTATGATCTTTTTCTCGCTGCATTTTACTAGAAGTATGTATGAGTATACATCTCTTTTGTTATTGTCTCTAGGACTTTCAGATAGAATTCTCTTGAACAATTCGCTAACAAGCTTATCTATAGATCTTCTAGCATAGTCTTTCAATCAATCACAGATCTTTTTATATTAGAAGCCTTATATTACTTCTATCGGTGAGCCGTAGTAAAAGGAAGTATTTTATTGCATATCCATATTGATGTTAGTCTTGAAAACATAGTCTTACTCTCTCTTTAAATCTTGAAATCTAAGAGAGAAGAGAGGTATAGATTCGATATTAAATAGATCGATATAAATTTATATAGGGTCGAACTTCGATCTCTGAATCCTATATCTAAAGAATTTAAAGATGTCTTAATTATAAAATCTTAGGTGTTTCCTCTGGGTGAGCATGTTTCTAAGATAGGTATCATCTCGGGTGGTCAGATAGAATTTTCGGAGCTTAAGACTCTTGACAAGAAAGAAGTTGTAGAGTTGATTCTCAGATACCCTCGTATACTTCCTCATCTTAGAAGTACTTCTCTTCTTGTTTACCCTAGAGTTATGAGACTTACAGGTAGTTTCTTTAAGACATGGAGTATCATTATGGCTAATTTGAGGAGGAAATTAGAGTTGTTCCTAATACTATTTGAATACTATGATTCTTCAGAAACTCTTTCCCTCGATCCTTTCACTATTGAAGAGTTTAAGAATTCATGGATCTACAGATCTTTTAAAGAGAGAGTTTATGACAAGATCATAAAATATATGGAGAAACTAAACCTATGTAGAACAAAAGCTACATGGGCTAAGAACCTCAGAGAATGGCTTGAGAAAAGCATTCCAGAAGCTGGTAGAGATATTGTTTGTAGAGATATATACGTGGGAGAGGTCACACTACTTTTCAGAGAACTTAATAGTGGTATAGAGTATCTAGTAAGATCTCTTAACGATGATCTCGACATAAGGTTTGTAGCTTCAGAGATCAGAAGAATAGATCTCAATGATGGAAGGATTATAATCATAGGAAAAAGCTACGTACCTCCTAAAAGAATACCTTTAAGTAGTGTGAGCTTGATTAGATTCAATGAATTTGTAGAATAAATCTTCTAAAGACATGTTTATTAGCCCAGCTTCTATATTATCTTTATCGGAATCTAGGCGGAGATATAATGAACTCTATATTCAGCGATCTAACTGGAGGTAGAGATTTATTTAGAATCTTCAGCGAGCTTGATGTGTCTAGATGTTGTGGTAGTATAATGGAGAATAAGATCTTAAAAGAGATCGTAGATTTAAGTAGAGATTTCATATGCTGTATAGACACGTATCCAGTGATCTTGTTTCCTATAGAGATGCTCAAACCTCATGAGAACATAGATCCTGTGAGGTTGAAAGAATTAGAGGAAGATATACTAGGTAGAGGCATTATTGAGAAGCCTATTCTCGTAGAGTATAATACATTCATAATATTAGATGGTCATCACAGAGTTCAAGTGCTAAAGAGTATTGGGAAGAAAAGGATCCCGGCTCTCTTAATAGACTACAGAGATCCTTGTATAAATGTTGATAGCTGGAGAAGTGATTGGATCGTTTCAAAAGAACTTGTGATCAGAGCTGGATTAACAGGATCTCTTCTACCTTACAAGACTAGTAGACATACTCTTTGCAGATCTGTTCCTCAGATTAATATCAGTCTCAATAGAATACCATAGGAGATCTTGATGGGAAGAGTTGATCTTAGAGACATTGTAGGATCCCTAAAGTTTGAGATCGAATTAAGAGAGTTCATAGAGATCGCATCGAGAGTTCTCAGAGAAGGAGGTTTTAGATGTATTGATCTGAATAACTTATCTAGAGAGGATCTGAGGATCTTAAAGGTGTTATATATGATGGGATGCAGACATGTATACTCCTGTGAAAAGGATTCTAAGGATTGGTATAGCTTAGAAGACCTAGGATTCTATGATGATATATCACCACAACCTTATAGAGTATTCAGAGATTCTGAAGAACTTCTCTACAGAAATTGGCCGACTCCTCTGCTAAGGATCAGATCTCTATCTAGCGGAGGAGTCAGAGCATGGGCAAAGCTAGAGTATTATAATCCCTACAGCATGAGTATCAAAGATCGTATTGGATGGTATATGGTTAAGGTGTACTCTGAAGAGAAAGGTGAAAAGCTCACTGGAAGAACCATTTACGAAGCGACATCAACCAACACAGGCATGGCTTTAGCAGCTATGTCTAGATTGAATGATTTTAAAGCAGTGCTATTCATCCCAAGCACTATTCAAAAAGCCTCAGATATACTTCTAGAAGTTATGGGAGGGAAAGTTGAGAGAAGACCTAAGACTCTTACCATAGAGATGATAGATGAGGTAGAACAGATCTCGAGAAGCTCTGGTGGAGTACATCTTAATCAGTTCTATAATGATGCGAATTTTCTCGTGCACTTCAGATATACAGCTAAAGAGCTAGATCTCCAGATAAGATCAGCAGGTCTTAAGATGAAAGGTTTAATAGCTGGAATTGGAACCTCAGGACATTTCTCAGCACTTTCAATATACTTCAAGAACAGATTAGGCTCTCACGTGAAAGCATATGCTGTTCAACCAGCTCCTGGCGAGATCATACCTGGTATCAGAAGGATTGAAACTGGGATGAAGTGGATTCACATGGCTTCTTACGAGGGGATCATAGATATTAGATTACGCGAAGCTATAGAGGGAGCTCTTGATATTGCGAGAAGTGAAGGTATTCTCGTAGGACTTAGTAGTGGTGCTGTAGCTAGAGCTTTTAAAAAGCTCGTATCTGAAGGAGTTCTCGATGAAGGTGACTATGTGCTGATATTTCCAGACAACGGATTTAAATATATCGAGCAGTTCTCAAGATATTTCTCTGGAGAGATAAAATAATCAGATCCTATCGATAATCTCGATCCATAGGTGCATCTTGTCAACCTGTGTCTTCATGAATTTAAAGTGGATCTCCTCATTGAATCTATTGAGATTTTTCTCTAGATGTTCAGCTAGGTCTCTGTAGGCATCATGATAATTCCTACTACTTATAGGAGCTTCATCAACTATTCTCCACAAGATCTCATTTATGATCATACCTTCAAGCTCTGCTCTGAGATCCTTCCACACAGATCTAGGTCTCTTCTCATGCTTCAGAGCAGGTTTTCCTATACAGAATCTACCTCCCACTACATCGCTAATCTTCTTTGCAAAGATTCCAGACCATATGTCATCAAATCTATCTATATTCATATATCTCATATAAAGCTGGTAGAATGCTGGCACCAGATCTCTTCTGAATGATGTGTTCATAGAACAAACAGCGTAATAAGATCCTTTATCTACTATGATCTTTTCATGGAGAATCTTTTCAGAATATATAGAAGGTCTTCCATCTAATCCTCCGAACATTAGAATAGTCACAGCATCAAGATCTGGAATACCTGTCCAGAGCCCCATATTAAGAATACATTCATCTTCTGCATCTCTAGAAGAGTAATTGTAGATCCTCACCGAAGAATCATAGGGATGACCTCGAGGAAAGATCCTACCGTTTCCTCCTCTCACCTCTAGAAAATCTATGGTGTTAACCCATTTAGATGATGAAGATATTAGAATACCTCTACTCATCTCTAGATTCTCAACATGATCCTTAATAATCTTATAGTTCTCAAATTGAAAAACATCATCATCAATCTCTATAATATAATCTGAGTTCTCCTCGTAAGATACGAGAAAACCAAAACTTGTCTCTGCATGACTTTTCTCAGGTATAACTGATAGAAATCTCTCGTACGATGATCCAAATCTCTCTCTAAACCAGTTCTCACGCTCTCTAGGCCCGTAGAATTCAAGTTCAACATCGTATCTAGAGAGGATCTCTCTATTATACTTTCTAATACTCTCATCACCCTCATCAACTACAATAATCTTCTCAGGTCTTCTATTTTCAACTCTTAGAAGTGTATCAAGATTATCAAGAGGATTTATAGAAGCTGTCACGATATAGACCTTCCTCCGATCTCTTAGCATAATTCTCTCCACTAGAGTTGTCTAAACACGCTTAAATTAAAAACCCGGGCTTCATAAGCTTGAAGAGATCTAAAGGATCGAATGATCTTGTACCTATTAGTTTGCTTGGTGAGAGCTGATGTTATCATATGTAGTGTTAAAAAGCATGGGAGAGAAGACTGTATCTATAGTAAAAAGTTTTTAAGCTGTTCTAGCTGCTATAGGTTCCTGAAGATATGTATCTCGAGGCAGGCTCCGTGGTGCCTGCTGATATAGCTCTCGATGACCCTGCGAATGGTGAGCAGGTGATGAGGGAGAAGTCCATAGCTATAATACTCGAGATAATCGAAAACACCTGAACAAACCAAAATAAGTGGCACGGGCAACCACTATGTTATCTACATACTTAGAGTAGGTGAGAAAAGGTTAGAGAATTTCATGAATAGAATTCTAAGCTTTAAACATATCTAAGGAATGATATTAACTGGATATAAACTAATGATAAAACTTGAAACAGTTGAGAGGGACTTAGCATAGCTAGAAGAGAACACATGATCATAGTAGCAATGCTAATCTTGATGATATTTAGCATAAATACGACACTTCTAACAGGATATACAGCTTCTCTCATAGAACTTTCGAAGAGCATGTGTAGAGGATCTTTATATCTCGAGAAAGTTGAGTGGTTCTATACAGATTACATAGTGATAGATAATAGATATGTATTTGCAGGTCCTATAGGAGTCTCTCTAATTCTTTCTCCTCTAGCATGTATTCTCGATAATAAAGTGGAGATTCTTTTTGCAGGAGGTTTTATAATGAGTTTAAGTATTATAATATCGGCTGTCCTCTTCTTCTACTTTCTAAGAGAATTATCGTCAGGCAGATATGCTCTTACATCAGTTCTCATAGTGGTACTATCATCACTACCATGGATCTACTCATCACATATATTTCCTCAGGCTATTCTTACAATGTGCTACTCTGCATTGATTCTTTATACTCAGAGAATCCTCTCTAGCAGAGATCTTAATAGTCTCTCTATAGCATTACACTCTCTATTCTCTCTCATAGCATTTCTATCAGATCCCTCAACAATTATTCTCATCATAGCTCTCTCATCTATTGCGCTTACGAGATTAAGCTATCTCGTTAGAAGAGGTATTCTAAAGAGAGGTAGAATGATTCTATTTATAGTAGAGTGGCTTATAATATTCTCTCCAGCTCTTGTATTTCAGGCATACTATAACGCCAGTACTACTGGAAGCATGATTATATTTCCAGAAGTACTGTACTCGAAGGAGAGAGGCTTAGGATCCGGATTTAATCTCAGTCTAATACCAGCAGGCTTAGTAGCACAGCTTATAGATCCTAGGAAGAGTCTTCTAAGCCTTTATCCGGCTTCATTTATATCCCTAATCTATTTATATAGATCCCTAGACCTTTTGGAAGAAAGGCTTCTCAAGGTATCATATGTCGCGATGATAATCATACCTCTCATAGTATACTCTTCATGGCATGATTTTCACGGAGGTTTATCCTACGGACCTAGATTTCTAACCCCTGTAACGGTTTTGCTCTCACTATCAGTATACTATATCCTGAATCACGGAAGAACATATGAGAAGATCCTGATTCTTTCTCTCTCCACATATTCTGTTCTTGAGAATTCTATTGTTCTATCATCTACACCGTATCCTTGTGCATTTCAAGATCTAAAGCTTCTAGAGAATCAATTCTACACCTGCTCCGTCAGACAGCTTATAGAAAATCCTGGAGCATCTCTGCTATCAACTCTTCTCAGAGATCTCATAGAATCCAACAGTCTTGCTAATATGATCTCAGCAGGGATACTCTTCACTCTAGCTATGCTGATAATCTTCATATCATTTAGAGAGAGAATATGAGATATTAGATCTTGCGAGAACCATCTCTAGGATGGGAGTGGTAAGTATATAAGTTCATCATGTAACATATCTCTTGAGAGTAGAGGTGCCAGATTATAGCTGATAGATTCTCTAATCTCATAGAATCTTGGAGAAGAATTCTAGAGCTTGCTAGAAGACCTGATTCTGAAGAATACAAGCTCTTCATAAGAATCATATTCCTAGGATTCTTTCTCGTAGGCTTCATAGGCTTTACAATATCTCTACTGGCATACTACATACTCACATGGCTTGGGGGAGGCTTATGAGTGAGAGTAGTAGAGATGCTAGCGAGGAGTTTAGAAAGCTTCAGCTATATGTTGTGAGAACTATAGGTGGTAGAGAACTTGACGTAGCTTTAACCGTTGAAACAATAGTAAATTCTCTGAAGAATGTCAATCCAACAGATCAGACTCTAAGCTACTTAAAGGATATAAGAGCTATCATAGTTCCTCCGGATATAAAAGGCTATGTCATATTCGAGGTTCAAAACCTTCATACAGTATATCTAGCTGTTAGAGATATAAGACAGGTTAAGGGTAGAGCTGCAGGATCTATAAGTTATAAAGATCTTGAGGAGATGATCAGAGTCAAACCTATTATAGAGATGCTTAGAGAGAAAATGGTGGTAGAGATAGTTGCAGGACCTTTCAGAGGTTCTAGAGGAACTATACAATCTATAGATAGAGAGAGGGAGGAGGTTTCAGTCTATATAGCAGAATCTCAGTTTCCAATGACTATAACACTTCCAGCTGAATTTGTAAGACCTGTTCAGCAGTAGATTTTCAAAAGCTTGTTATGATATCATCAGATCTCTTAGAATATCCTCAGAGATCATATAACCTCCACCCATTCTAATAATTCTTCCTATAATCTTCGGATCTATATAGTCTCTATATTCATATTCTCTAACACTCTTCCTAAGAACGTTTATGTCGGTATTAATCATGTTAGAGTATCTCTCTACAGCTCTATCCATGTTCTTTCTAGATCTCTCTAGAGATTCTATATAGATCTTAAGGATTTCATCGTATAATCCCTGGACAAGATTCTCATGCACTGCAAGAGTACAACAATGGTATTCTCCCAGGATCTCTCTATAAGATCTTATCTTTATATTTTTAAGAGCTCTAGAGCTCTCAGAAGCATACGGCTCCCAAAGACTTGCGGCATGAGCGGATCCTGAGCTTAGTTTTTCTATTACTTCGCGTGGATTTTTGTAGTAGCCTATTTCATAGGATATTCTCATGCTTCTCATTATAGAGTGTGAGAGAATCTCCATAGTAGAGAGAGGGCTTGTGGCTATGATCACTTTATCATGCTTGCTTGCTATATCCTCTACATCCTCTAGAGATGCTAGGAAACCTCCTCCAAGAGCTCCTCCAGGGATCATTTTTATAGGAGCTCCGTAAGCTCTATATCCTATCTGAGTGTAGATAGGGATCATACCCATGTGGATCTCTCCTCTCGATATAGATCTCGCTACATCGAATACATTATCAAACAATACAACCTCTGTTGTAAAACCTAGATCTTTTAATCCCTCGATCATATCCGGCATGAATATATACTCGGACGCTCTTACAAAGCCTATCCTGATACGCCTTCCCGTGAGTGGATGCACGTATTTGGCGTGTCTAACGAAGACTATTCTTCCAGGTCCTCTATATCTTATTACAAGCCCTCTTCTCTCAAGTTCATCTATAACATCTGATACATAACCTTTCGAGGATCCTGTTATGTATACTATCTCTCTCTGACTTACACCTCTAGGTCCTGCTTCTTCTATGATCCTGAGTATCTTATCTTTAATACTACTACGCTCTCTCATTAATCTCAAATTTATATTAATCTCTAGGCTATTAATAATGAGCTAGTGGTGAGCGTTTTATTGCCAAAGCTCGGAGATCCTTCGGAGTACAGGTTAAGGATTTTTAATGAGAAGAACTATTCTAGAAGAATATGTAAAGTATGCGAAACACCTTTCTGGACCAAAGGATCTTCAGATATATGTAATGACATACCATGCACAGACTATAGATTCTTCGATATACCTCTAAAACTTAAGAATCTGAGCTATGAGGATACTGTGAGACTCTTTCTAGAATTCTTCAAGAGAGAAGGTCACACAATAGTTGATCCGGCTCCTGTAGTAGCTAGATGGAGAGAGGATCTTTACCTCACAATAGCTTCGATAGTAGTATTTCAACCACATGTCACATCAGGGAGAGTACCACCACCAGCAAATCCACTTGTCATAGCGCAGCCATGCATAAGACTTGAAGATATAGATAACGTAGGACTTACATTCGGCAGGCATATGACAAGCTTTATAATGGGAGGTCATCACGCTTTTAATTATCCAGATAGATTCATATACTGGAAAGATAAGACTGTAGAATATGCTGAGAAGTTCTTCGGAGATCTAATAGGTGTTCCAGAAGATGAACTTACATTTAAAGAAAGCTGGTGGGAGGGTGGAGGAAACGCAGGACCTAGCATGGAGGTCACTGTAGGAGGTCTTGAGGTTGCTACCCTGGTTTTCATGCAGTATTCAACTACTGAGAACGGTTATAAGGAGATCCCTCTTAAGATAGTTGATGTAGGGTATGGTATTGAGAGGATCACGTGGCTTGTTAATAAGACTCCTACAGCATTTCACGCTGTGTATGGAAGGGATCTAGTTGATAAGTTCTTCGATAAGTTGGGGGTTTCTAAACCCGATGAAGAGCTTCTTAGGACGGCATCTATATATTCTGGAAGAATAGATCCTGATTCTCCTCAGAGTTTTACAGATTTCATCGATAGAGTCTCTAGGGATCTTGGTAGAAACAAGATTGATGTAGAGAGTAGCATTAGAGATATTATAAACGTCTTCGCAGTACTAGATCATACTAGAACACTCTCTCTTATGCTTGGAGATGGTATAGTTCCTTCTAATACTGGTGAAGGTTATCTAGCAAGACTTGTTCTGAGAAGAATCATGAGAAACCTAGCAAGAATAGGATCTGATGTAAGTCTAAGAGATCTTATGAAACTCCAGATCAGCAGATGGGGTGATTTCTTCAAGAGTATTAGTAGGAATTCAAGTTATATATTAGAGGTTGTTGATTCTGAGGAGGAGAGATATAAGGAGAATATAAGAAGAGCGCCTTCTATCGTGAGAAGATATGCTAGAGGAGGTCTTGATCTGAAGGATCTTATAGAAATATATGATAGCCATGGAATACCTCCTGAGATAGTTTCAGATATCGCTTCTTCTAATGGTATTTCTATTGAGATCCCGCGGAACTTCTACTCGATAGTAGCTTCGAGACATTCTAGAGCTCCTATAAAGAAAAGGGAAGAGGTTCCAGAGGAGCTTGTTAAATGGGTCTCATCTTTTAATTCTACTAGAAGGATCTTTCATGAGGATCCCATGGCTAAGTATTGTGAGGGTAGGATCATAGGTGTGAATAAAGATCTTATAGTCCTAGATCAAACCTGTCTATATCCTTTAGGAGGAGGTCAGAGAAGTGATGAAGGTTTTATAGAGATTGACGGAGACAGATATAGAGTTCTAAATGTTTTGATGATAGGAGATGTCATACTCCATAGAGTTGACAGAGCTCTCTCAGAAGATCTTGTGGGGAGAAGAGTTAGGATTGTAGTGGACTGGGAGAAGAGATATAGAACTATGAGACATCATACTGCAACTCATATTCTACTCGGTGCTCTCAGAAGAGTTCTAGGAGATCATGTGTGGCAGGCTGGAGCTGATAAGAATGAGTTTAGAGGAAGACTTGATGTAACACATTATAAAATGCCTGATCCTATCGAGGTAAAGAAGATCGAAGAACTAGTCAACAGGATTATCGATGAAAGAAGACCTATCAAAGCGAGTATCATGAATAGATATGAAGCTGAAAAGCTTTATGGATTCTCAATATATCAAGGAGGAGTTCCTCAGGATCCTATGATTAGAATCGTAGAGATCGAAGGATGGGATGCTCAAGCATGTTTCGGAACACATCTTCCTCATACAGGAGAGGTGGGAGGGTTTAAGATAACAAGCGTGTCTAAGATCGCTGATGGCGTGATCAGATTTGAATATGTCGCTGGTAGTAGGGTTGCTGAGGAAGCCTCGAGATTTGAGAGTATATTGAGAGATGTGAGCAGTATTATAGGAGGTTCTGCTGATGAGAGTATTGTTTCTAGAGCTAGATCTTATGCCGAGAGTTTCAGAAATCTTCAGAATACACTGTCGAGGTATAGGATTCTCTGGATTGAGAATCTTGAGAGATTGTTTGAGGAGAGCGAGATCATTGGTGGGGTGAAGCTCTTCGTAGTAAGAGATCCTCCTGAAGAGGATGTGGCGAGAGATTTTGTTAGAAGGATTACTAGCAGGGGAGGGGTGGTTTCGGTAATAGTGTCGGGAGGAGGTGAAGGTAGTAGGGTTGAGATCTCTCTATCAGGAGATCTTTTAGACAGGTTTGATGCTAGTGTAATGATTAGAAGACTTGCAGAGATCTTTGGAGGTAGAGGAGGAGGTAAGAAGGATCATTCTCAAGGTGTTGTGAAAGCGGATCCAGAGAAGATAATTAGGAGTCTAAAAGAGCTTCTTAGATCTCTGTGAGATCATATGAGGAACTCGGGTGAGGAAAACTCTTCCGAGTGTATAGAGATTAATGATAGGATTTTAAATGCTTGCGAGGATTATAGATATCTTCTTGAAAGAGGTTATCCTCAGAAATCATCACTAGATCTGATCTCAGGAAGATATGCTTTAAATAGATCTGAGAGATCTCTTATAATGAGATGTGTTCATAGAAAAGATTATCTGGAGAGAATCAGAGGTAGAATAATCAAGCCAGATAACATGAGAGGAGAGCTTATACTCATAGATCTTTTTAACGTGCTAAGCACTCTATCAACAGCTCTAGCCGGAGGATGCATATACCTATGTGATGACGGTTTTGCAAGGGATATTGGAGGTATTAGAAGTATTGAATCAAATGAATCGGTACATGAAGCATCAGACCTCATAGTAAGCTTTCTAAGAGATCTAGGTGTCAGAGAGATCATATATGTAGCCGATAAGAGCAGGTCTAAAAGTAAGGAGATCTCAAGAATATTAACAGATAGATCATTCCATGCGGGATTATTAAGCAGCTACTTACTAGCGGAGAAAGCTGATAGAGAGATAATAGATCTATCAACAGCTAGAGGAGGAGTTGTCGTCTCAAGTGATTTCCTAGTCCTAGAGAAAGCTTTAAAAGTATTTGATCTAGCAGGCTTTATTATTAGAAGTGCTCATGAAAGAATCTTCAGAACTAGAATAGTAGATCTCATGAGCATACTCGAAAAGAGATTAAAATAATTGAGTAAAAATTTTAGGTTGAGCCTAAAAGCTTATAAGCTTGTGTCCTTATAGAATAAGATGTGATACTCTATGAAAAGATATATAATCATCGGATCTCTCATGATTCTATTTTTATCTTCTCTAATTCTACCTACGATCTCAATAACATACTCTCAGACCCAGCCTCTGATAACAGTCACCGCAGTACCGCCACTCTACGCCATATACCTGAGCTTCATAGGAGACGGGTTTGTAGACGTTAAAAACCCTATGCCTCCAGGTGTTGATCCTCACACGTATGAGCCTACGCCGGAAGTTATCAGTAGCGCTGTAAACTCTGATCTTGTCATAGTAGATGTTATAGGTCATCTTCCTATAGCTTCTAAGCTTATTGAAGCGGCTAAAGAGAGAGGTGTGAAATATCTAGTGATATACGATGAGCTTATTAAAAGAGGTTGGAAGCCTCTCAATAAAAGTTCGGGAGCTCCTGATATTCATATAGAGTTTGATCTAAATGCAACACTTTTATTCATAGACATAGCTAGAGATGCTATAACAGCTATTCTAAGAGAGAAGCTCTCTAACGATATGGCTAGGTTTATGCAGATTTCCTCTAGCATAAATGCCTCAGCTGATACTCTCAAGAGAATAGTAGAAAACTCTTATCAGTACGCAAGATCTAAGGTTTCAGGCTTAGAGGGTGTAGCTTTATATAGTATTGTAAGTCTGTATCTTGTAAGATCTATTGGTATAGATCCTGTTTACACCCTTCTCGAAGAACCAGATCAAGAGCCTACTCCGGGAGCATTAGTAGATCTGAGAAATTCAAATGCAAAGTGTATTTTAGTTCTAGAAGGTATGGAGGAATATAGTGATAGAGTTTTAAGCGAGATAGAAAGTATGGGTGTGAAGCCTGTTATTGTTAACATACGTGAGACTATGCTAGCAGGAGCTCCATACATAGCTCCTGTTCTCGTAGCTTCAGCTCTTGAGAATTCCTGCACAGGATCTCAGTCTTCAGAAGCTGGGGCTTCTCAGACTTTAAATATTGCAACCTATGCTCTTCTAGCATACTCGATAGCTGTCTCGATAGCTCTCATCTATATTATCTATAAAAGAGCTAGTATGAGAAGGTAGAGTCTCTATGTATGCTGTAGAAGCACGTAACATCTATGTCTCGCTAGGAGGATCCACTGTTCTAGAGAATGTATCATTCAGCTTAGAGCATCCCTCAGTATTAGTTATAATGGGTCCTAATGGAGGTGGTAAGACAACTCTTCTAAGAACCATAGCAGGTATTATTAGAAGAGATAGAGGTGTTCTCAAAGTCTTTGGAGTTGATCCTGAGAAGAACCAGGATTCTATCAGAGATATCATCTCATACATGCCTCAGATCTCATATCTTAATCTAGGCATCCCTCTTAGAGTTAGAGAGATAGTATCAACATCGCAGGTGCTAAGAGGTGAGGAGAGAGATCTTGTTGATAGAGCTCTACAGATAACAGGTCTTGAAGAGTATGCTGATAAATACTTTCACGAGCTTTCAGGAGGTTTAAGACAGAGGGTTCTTGTCGCAAGAGCTCTAGCTAAGAGAGCTAAACTACTACTCCTCGACGAACCTCTTTCGATGGTTGATATATCTAGCAGAGAGAGTATTATAGATCTTCTATTTAACATAGTTAGAAGAGAGAATATGAGTACAATAGTAGTGTCGCACGACATCTCACACTGCCTCAAATACGATCCATATGTACTACTTCTTAATAGAGTTTTAATAGGTTTTGGCAAGGCTAGCGAGGTTATAACTATAGAGAATCTATCGAAAATGTACGGGCTGGCATATATTGGAGAGAAAACATTTTTCCTAGGCGAAGAACATGGACCAAGGCATCATTGAATTATTCTTACAACCCTACGTGATAAGAGGATTGATAGGTGTAGTCCTAGTATCATTAGTCGGAGCAGTCATGAGCGTTCTAATAAGATATACTCAAACACAGTTTCTAGCAGTAGAATCTCTTCATATGATACTTGCGGCAGCTTCAACAGGCTACCTGATCAATCTCTTCTTCCCCTCTATACCTCCTGAGATCACGACCTACACTCTGATGATACTGCTCATGATACTAATAGGAGTGTTAGATTATAAGAGAGTTGAGCAGAATACCTCTATAGCTGTGGTAGCATTTATCTCAGCAACGATAGCAACCATATCATCATACGGACTAGCTCTATGGTCTCCTGTAGGACCTTCGATAGTCTATAACATACTGTTCGGATCACCTTTCTTTATTCTGATCAGAGATGTTATAGCTGTGACCATAGTGTCGCTGTTGCTCTTCATAATTCTAATACTCGCATGGCATAGAATACTGCTTTTATCTTTCGATCCCGAGTACTTCGAGTTTCTAAAAGGATCTAGAGGTCTTCTGAGCTATAGGATCCTAGTGTACTCTATGGTAGCAGTCTCAAGCGTTCTTCTAACAAGAGTTATAGGTGCCATCGCCGCTCATATTCTACTCATAGCTCCCTCAATAACACCCTTTACCAGAATATTATCTGTGAGAACAGCTCTTCCCTACGCTGTTTTAGTATCTCTCAGCTCTCTAATTATATCTCTGCTTGCAAACATGCCATATGGAGCGGTTTTAGGTGTTCTCTCTATAATAGCTTACGTGGTGCCAAACCTGTTTCTAAAAAGATCCTAGGGCTGTATTATGAAAGTATTATCTGAATTATATTGGATGCTCTATCTACACTCTGAGTAACATCATTATAAACGCTACTACTTGCATTAAGAAGATCTGGATCTATACTCTTACTCTGTATAGAGCTCGTAACCATGTTCAGAAGATTTTGCAGTGATGATCTCACTCTCGAAATCTCGGCTCCAACCTGATCTAGAGCGTTTCTCTCCGTAGGACTTATATTAAGAGCCTTGATTATGGCTATATCTTGATTAATTCTATTAGTAGTGTTTATAGCTGTCTCAAGAGATGTTTTCGATAGAGCTAGTATATCTGTGGAGTTAGTTATATTAGCTATCATGATCATAATCCTAGCATTAGCTGTGTATATAACCAGATCTTTCATGTTATAAAGTATATTCAGATAAGCATAGCTTCTAAGACCTCTAGAAAGATCCTGATACAAACTATAGTACTGATCCTGTGTCGAACCTTCTCTGAAAGGAAGTGGGATTATTATCGATATCACAATTCCTAAGGCGATGCCTGCCAGAAGTAAGGATGCCATGATCAGGATCTGAGTCTTCCTCATGCTCATTTACTTCCCTAAACTTATTTCTCTTGAAAGTTTTTAAGATGCTCTAGCTATTACTAGAAAAGCTTCAGCGTTAAAACTCTGTGACTCTATATCTATCTTGACAGGTATCATAGTTATAGCATCTACATAGATATAGATGATAGTGTTATTATCGAGAGATATATTATACGGAATAACCGTTCTCCAACCTAGTGAGTTTCTGAGATTCTCTACATCTATATAGATATTCTCAGGTTCTAATGCTCTGATATTACTACTCTGGGAAGAAATATTGTAGAATATATCTGCTAGGGAAATAACTCTATAGTAGATTCTTGAATTCTGTCCTATCAGGATCTTCTGAAGAATCACAGGATCACCGATCCAATAAACATTATATACGGATGCATTCCTATCATATGATATATATGCGATAGCTACAGATGATGATGATATAGATAGATCATCATAAGAACCTTTAAAGCTAATATAATAACCTAATGATAAAGAGGAATTCTTACCATTTTCAATGTAGCTATAGTACGCGCCATCAAGATCTACAGAGGTATATGTGTAATAGCTCTTATACACGGATATCATGTAGAATATAGATAGGAATAGAAATAGTATTAGAAGAACTAGAGAGATTATTACTCTCTTCAGTTTCAAAGCATTTTTAATCTCTCCCCTAACTCCTAAGACTTCAGAGATCTTTGAAGAGGGTTTTCTAGAGGAACTACCGCTACTCGTTTCAACTCACACTCTCTAGATTGCTAGCCAACTTCATAAATAATCTGGAGAATTAATAAATCTTCGCTATCAAATTGCTAGCGTGGAGATCTAAGGTATGTCTTGATCTTATTGTTATATTTCTTTAACAATCTGAGAATATTAAGAGAATCTATGGTATCACGCGCTATAGACATGAGCATACCTCTTATATCTCTTCTATCATAGTATTCTAACGCCTTTCTCCAGTTTATCTTTGATATGATGTATATGAGTAGCAGAGATAGAACTCCTAGGATCACTGATGATAATATATAGTCCACACCGACGCCCTCTAGTAATTCTATGAATGAAAGTCCTAGATATACTGTGGCGAGCTTTAATATAAACTTGCCTAGGAGAACTGCTATGAAATAGCTGAGAGCATTATAGCCTGCATAAGATACCGGCATATAAACCAGATCATCTGGAACAGGTGTTGAAGCTGCTATGAATACAGCGAGGAACTCCCATTTTCTCATTCTTTGCGATAGATAGTTTAGATTCTCTCTAGTGTTCTCAGACACAGCTCTAGACATGAGTCTTCCGATGAGATATATAGCCATCTTACCTACCGCAGCTCCTAAAGCTGATGCTAGAACCAGGGAGAATAATGATGTATAATCTCTATATCTATGAGCTAGATTTATTAGAAGTAGTAGGTAGGGCACTGATGCGAATGGTATGATATTAGATATGAGTGAGACTAGGAATATTAGAAGAACCGGATTCACCATACCAATCTCTCTAATCAGATGGAATAGATCTATGTAAGACATCCTCACATAGTATAAGTCTTATGCTTCTTAAATTTATAGCATGAGATATCTGTGACATGATTCTTAATTTCCGGAGATAATATAATTCTCAGGATTTAAGATGAGCATTCTACTTGATGAAGCATCTATAGATAATGTTAATCTAGAAGATCTTATTAACAAGATTATTATCGGTGATGCCAGAAGAATTCTTAAAAAGATTCCTGAAACATCTGTAGACATGATCTTCCTAGATCCGCCGTACTACCTCCAACTACCTCCTAATCAGAAGCTTGTGAGATGGCATAGCAAGACTCTTGTTAATACAGTTCATAGCGAGTGGGATAGTTTCATGTCATATGAAGAGTATGATAGATTTCTTGAAGAGATATTAAGAGAAATTAGAAGAATAATGAAGCCTAATGCTTCTTTATGGGCTATAGGATCTTATCATAATATATTTAGGATAGGCAGGCTGTTACAAGACCTAGGCTTCTGGATCCTTGGTACAGTTGTTTGGTTCAAAACCAATCCAATGCCTAACTGGTATAATGTGAGAATGTCTAATGCTACTGAATTCCTTATATGGGCTGTTAGAGATAGGAATGTTAAGAATTACACTTATAACTCTGAGATAGCCAGAGAGTACAGTATGAAAGACTTCGGATCCAGGATTGCTTTGAATGTATGGAGGGTTAGATCCGCTGTAGGTAGAGAGAGATTGAGAGATGAAAAAGGTAGAAGACTTCATCCAACTCAAAAACCTGAGGAGATTCTAGAGAGAGTTATAAGAATATCAACGAGAGAAGGAGATCTAATTCTAGATCCCATGGCCGGAACTGGAACTACGGGAGTTGTCGCGAAAAGGCTTGGAAGAAGATTCATACTTATAGAAATTAATAGAATCTATGCGGAAGCTGCTGCAGAAAGAATCATAAGATCCCAAGTAGTTTCAAAGTCTCATCGGTAGGAACACCATTAGAACTCCACCCTCTAAGCTTGTAATACGTATCTAAAGCCTTCTCGAATTCCTCTCTAGATAACATGAGTTCTGAATCTTGAAATCTCACAGGTTCGAAGAATCTTCTAGGAAGCATGTCAGAGGATCTGTTGACACCCATTCTGGAATTTATAATTCTTGTAACCGTCACAATCCTCCACGCGGTTCTTCTAATATCTTCAACTGTGTAGTTAAATCCTGTGACTATGTTGAGAAGCTCTGTTATAACGTCGAATGTGTATATATATCTACCGAACTTACATAGAAGAAGAGAATCCATTAGAGCACCTAGATCCTCGTAATCTATTATTGCTCTAATCTTCTCTTCCCCTAGGTACTGTCTTCCTCCAGCTCTCCCAGCTATATCTATAGCGTAAGCCATTGTACCCAGGTGATCTGCTCCTCTACCCGATATAGCGTATCCCAATGCCATTCCTTTCAAACTCCTAGGATCGTAGCCGGCTGGTTCTAGGCCTTTAACGTGTACCGCTAGATCTTCTACGCCGAGTCTTCTTGACATCTCTGCAACACCTTCAGCTAGAAGATCTCCGACTCCTCTCCTATACGCTATATCATATATGAGATCTCTTATCTTCTCAGCGTCACCCCATTTTATGTTCAGCTTAAGAACTCCTCTTCTATCGAGATCTATTGCAAATCCTATCACGTTACCTAGAGATATAGTATCCATCCCAAGTCTGTCAGCAAGATCATTATACTGTATAATCCAATCAGGGTCTGTGACGCCTATCAATCCTCCTAACGCGAATATGGTTTCATACTCTATATCAACTCTCGTAGAAAATCTCTTGCTCTCAACAAGTCTATGACATGCGGCAGGACAGTATAAACATGCTGCAGGTCCTATGAAGTAGTTATTTTTAAAAGCCTTCCACTCGATCTTCTCCCACCCTTCTATGGTGACCTGAGCCCAGTAGAAGCAGGGGAAGAAACCCATTCTATTTGCGATTTCAACGATTCTAGGAGTTCCACCTTCTCTCAGAGCTTGGGTACCGCTTTCTCTGGTAAATCTCGCCATAAAATCTCTCATGAAATCTCTGAACTTATCAGGGTATGCAATATCGATTCTTCTATCTCCAGGTATGAATACTACTGCTTTAAGCTTCTTACTACCCATCACAGCACCTCCTCCGGTTCTTCCAAACTGCCTCCATTTATCATGGTTGATCATGGCGAATCTAACTAGATTCTCACCTGCAGGTCCTATAGATAGGACTGCGGAATCTCTCCCATGATCTTTCTTAAGAATCTCTTCGGTTTCTATAGCATCTAAACCCCATAGATGTGATGCATCTCTAAACTCAACAGATCCTCTCTCGATAACTATATAAATAGGTTTTTCAGAAGATCCTCTTATAAAAACCATGTCATAACCTGAATATTTCATGATAGCAGCTAGAACACCTCCAACATTAGATCCTCCTAGAATATTTGTGAGAGGAGATCTGAAAGCAGCCCAAGCTCTAGTAGCCATAGGGATCTGAGTACCGCTGAAAGGTCCTAAAGCTATTATCAGAGGATTCTCAGGAGAGTAAGGTTTGTGATTCCAGATCCCGTATTTATATAGGTAGTAGTTTGCAAGACCTTTCCCACCTATATAGGCTCTGGCAAGTCCTGGATCTAGATCTTCTGTTCTAAAGGATCTGCTAGTGAGATCTATATGAAGAATCTTCTCAGAATAACCTTTCAAAACCATATAGATACCTCCTTAAATTCTTCCTCTAGAGATATATATCTCTAATTCTTAATTCAAGCTCTAGAAAAAGGATTTGGTGAGATATTTGAGAATTAAAGAAGCTCAAGAGCTTATTAGGAGAAAATATTTTGATAGAGATAGTAGTAGAGGGCTTTACGCTACATTCACATGGTTTGTTGAGGAAGTAGGAGAACTAGCCGAAGCATTACTAGAAGGAGATATGAGATCTGTGGAGGAAGAGATAGCTGATGTACTGGCATGGCTTCTATCAGTAGCTAATCTAGTCGGGATAGATGTTGAGAATGCTTTCAAAAATAAGTATTCTGAAGAGAAGGGCTAGAGACTACTTTATCTTAAAACCTCGAAGTCTTAAGAGCCACTCTACATCGCTTTTCTCGCAGAACCCTTTGGTAAGCTTTACAGCGTTGGCGACATCATTAAGATCGATCATCTCAACTGGAGAGTGGATGTATCTAGACGGTATCGATATAACACCTGCCGGCACACCTTCTTTATTAAGCTGAATAGCCGAGGCATCGGTAGTTCCTCCTGCCGCAACTTCTAGCTGGTATGGTATTCCAAGTTCTTGAGCTACTGAGATGAGTTTATTAATGATCTCAGGGTTCGCGATCAGACCACTAGCACCTCTTCCATCAGCGATCTTTATAGCAGGACCTTTACCAAGACTCGTGTACCACTCATACTCCGCCACCCCAGGTATATCATTTGCTATGGTGACGTCGAGAGCTATAGCTGCATCCGGAGATATATTGAAAGCAGCTGTTCTAGCTCCTTTAAGTCCTACTTCTTCCTGGACTGTTGCTACCGCATAAACTGATGCCTCATTTCTTTCGACAAGTTCGAATGCTTTAATCATCGTGACAAGACCTACTCTATCATCTATAGCTTTTCCCGTAACCCTGTCTCCTGCAAGTCTCGTGAGATCTCTATCAAATACCGCTATATCACCTACTCTGATTCCTAACTTCTCTACCTCAGCTCTTGAGGAGGCTCCTACGTCTATGAAGAGTTCTCTAAGATCAGGAACCTGCTTAGCTTCTTCAGGTTTTGCTATATGAGGTGGTTTTAAACCTATGACACCTCTATAGATCTTGCCATCTCTAGTTCTGATAGCGATCCTCTGGAAGATCAGAGATCTCTCGAAAACACCTCCTATGGGGAGTGCTCTTAGAAAACCTTTCTCATCTATAAATGATATGAATAATCCTATCTCATCCATATGTCCCGCAAGCATTATCCTCCCAGATCCTCTAGATCCTTTCTTAACAGCTATTACATTTCCCAGAGAATCTATATAAGCATCATCTGCCGTATTCTTCAGAATATCTTTAACGATACCTCTTACATCATCTTCATAGCCTGAGGGAGCTATAGCCTCAGAAACCTTCTTGAGAAGTTGGAAGATCTCTTCTTTAAGATCTGTATCTCTAGCCATAGACACACCCTAGAATAATGGTTTATAGAACTTAAAAATCATTAAGCTAGTATAAGGTGTGAGATCCTCTTCGATCATACCTCATCTAGTTTCTTCTTCACACTCTCAACCTTATACTCTAAAGATATTTCTTTATCGAATCTGAGATCTAGCTGGATATCTATTGCAATCCTCATAACACCTATACTTCTAAGTCTGCTTGAGATCTCCTCGATTAAATCATTTAAAAGTTTCAGATTCTCAAGTTCTACAGCCGTGTTGAAAGGTGTTATAACATATCTAATTCCTTTCTTCTCCAGTATTTTCACCACCTCAGCAACATAGTTGCTAAGACTAGTAGAGCTGGTTCCTATAGGGATAACTCTGATTGTTGCAAGGATCTTCAAAACATATCACCTCCTTATTACGTGGTCTGTTAATGCTAATATAATTAGATGAAATCTAGCGGTATGCGTTTTTCTATGGTAGAACTTGTGTCTCTGTATTCTCTAATAAAGTGTAGATGTAGCATATCACATCTGATGATTATATATCTCTCACTATATTATTTATCGTAGATATAGAAAATGGTGAGAGGATCTTAATGAGTAGTAGAGATACCATTCTCATAATAGATTTTGGAGGGCAATACGCGCATCTTATAGCTAGAAGAATTAGAGGATTGAACGTGTATAGTGAGATTGTGGCTGCAAGAGATCTGTCTAGAGATCTTGTTGAGAGGATCAGACCTAAAGGAGTCATACTATCTGGAGGTCCTTCAAGTGTTCTCGACCCAGGCTCGCCACTACCTCCACGATGGATTACAGAGCTTGGAATTCCCGTTCTCGGAATATGTTATGGTCATCAAGCTCTGGCTAAGGAGTTTGGTGGAAAGGTTTCGAGGGGGAGAGGTGAGTTTGGAAGAACCTTCATAAGAATTCTCTATAAAGATCCTATAGTAGAGGGTTTGGAAGATAGAGAAGAGGTTTGGATGAGCCATTCAGACTATGTTGAGAAACCTCCTGAGAATTCAGATGTGATAGCGGTCTCCGAGGATACAGGGTATATAGCAGCTTTCAAACTTAGAGATAAGCCTGTTTATGGTGTTCAATTCCATCCAGAGGTTTCTCATACGAAGAAAGGTTTGAAGATCTTGGATAATTTCATAAGAATATCGGGAGCTTCTAGGAGCTGGAGAGCTGGAGATATGGTTGAGAATATTATAAGGGATATATCAGATAGAGTTGGCAAGGATGAGAAGGTTCTCTGTGCTGTAAGTGGTGGCGTGGATTCTACTGTCACAGCTCTTCTAATTAGAAAAGCTATTGGAGATAGACTTGTAGCGGTATTCGTTAATCATGGTTTTCTCAGAGAAGGAGAAGCTGAAGAGGTTCTGAGAAGTCTCAGAGATCTTGGTATAGAGCCTAGATATATAGATGCTTCTGAGAGATTTCTCAGAGCTCTTAAAGGTGTTTCAGATCCTGAAGAGAAAAGAAGAATCATAGGAAAGATCTTCGCAGAGATATTCATAGAGATAGTAAGAGAAGATCCCAGCATAAAATGGCTTGCTCAGGGAACTACGTATCCTGATGTTATAGAGAGCGGTTCAAGACCTCATTCTGCAAAGATCAAGACTCATCATAATGTAGGAGGACTTCCTAAGGATCTAGGACTTAAACTTCTCGAACCCTTAAGAGAGTTCTACAAAGATGAGGTGAGAGAGATCGGGAGAAGACTTGGAATTCCTGAGAATATCCTCAGAAGACACCCCTTCCCAGGTCCCGGTCTTGCTGTGAGAATCCTTGGTGAGATTTCCGATGAAAAGCTTAGAATAATTAGAAGAGCTTCAGCTATAGTTGAAGAGGAGATCAGAAGAGCAGGATTGTATGAGAGATTATGGCAGGTGTTTCCAGTACTTACAGAAAGCATGTGGGTTGGTGTGGCAGGAGATGTAAGAAGAGAAGGATTCATACTGATCCTGAGAGCTGTTGAAAGCGAGGATGGAATGACCGCTGACTGGGCTAGGATACCCTATGAGGTTCTGGATAGAATCTCTCTAAGAATAACAAGTGAGATACCTGAAATTACAATGGTAGCATATGCTGTAACGCCTAAGCCTCCTTCAACCATAGAAGCTCAGTAAAATAGCTGAGAGAGATTTTTATATAAAGCTTCTCTTCTACTCTCGCATACTAGTCTTATAAGATATTAATAAGCAGATCTGGGTAATTCTGAATTTAGCTAGATCTTTATTAGAACTTATCTCTTTATTCTATAGAGTTTGTGTATTAATTTAATACGAATCACTATCTATCATGATATTGTTCTCATAATTAAATCTATCTTAATATTTTAATTAAGATTTATATTCCTTGCAAATAAAGCATTTATATGGGTTATGTATTTTGAGGTTTCTAAACATAGATCGGATTATAATTCCTATAGGCGTTCTCAGAATCTCTCCAGAACTTTGTAAGGGCTGTGGTTTCTGTATAGAGTTCTGTCCTAGAAGTATTCTAGAGTTTTCTGAAAACGTGAATCTAAAAGGCTATCATTATCCTCAGATCAAGAAGGGTATGGAGATGAGTTGCGCAGCGTGTGGTATGTGTCAAAGACTTTGCCCGGATTATGCGATATATCTTGAAAAGATCATCAGAGCCCCTGCGAAGGAGATTACTCTAAAGAGGTGAAATGAATGAGTTCTGAGAAGCTTCTGAAACCTGGGAAGTATTTTATGCAAGGCAACATAGCTATGGCTGAAGCAGCTCTCATAGCTGGGTGCAGGTTTTATGCTGGATATCCTATAACACCTTCCAATGAGATTGCTGAGTGGATGTCTAGAAGACTTCCCGAGGTTGGTGGAGTGTTCATTCAAATGGAGGATGAGATAGGATCTATAGTAGCTGTATTAGGAGCTTCTGCAGCAGGTGTTAAAGCTATGACAGCAACCAGCGGTCCTGGTTTTAGTCTGATGATGGAGTCTGTTGGACTGGCTTCTATGATGGAGATTCCTGCGGTTATAATTGATGTGATGAGAGCCGGACCTAGCACTGGTATACCAACTCTTGTTGGGCAGGGAGATGTGATGCAGGCTAGATGGGGTTCTCACGGTGATTACGAGATCATAGCTTATCTTCCTAATAGTGTTCAGGAGGCTTTTGATATGACTATCAAGGCGTTTAATAATTCTGAGAGGTTTAGAGTTCTATCGATAGTCCTAGCAGATCAGGTTATAGGTCATATGACTGGGAGGCTTGTGGTACCCGAGTATAGTGAGATAGAGATCGTTTATAGAGAAACTCCTAAGGTACCTCCCGAGGAATATCTGCCGTTTGACTCTAGATATCTAGTGCCTCCCATGGCTATCGCAGGGTCGGGGTATAGAGTTAACTATGATAGTCTCACCCATACTGACATAGGCTATCCAACAGTTGATCGTGAAGATTCTTTCAAGCTTGTATCGAGACTTGTAAGAAAGATCAGAGAGAATGAAATGAAGATCGCTGAGTGGGAAGAGTACGAGACAGAAGATGCCGAGGTTCTGACAGTAGCCTATGGATGCACATCGAGATCTGTTAAAGAGGTTGTTAAGAGTATGAGAAAGAGAGGTTATAGAGTAGGACTTTATAGACCTAAGACAGCATGGCCATTCCCCTGGTGGAGACTTAAAGAACTTTCAAGGAAGATTAACAAGATCGTTGTATTCGAGATTAATATGGGTCAGGTCTTCCACCTTGTAAGAGAGTATGCTGCTAGAGATGTAGAGATTCTTCACGCACCCTACGCACCTGGATACATGCCGGATCCAGGGTATATTGAGAGTATTTTAATGAAGGTGTATGGAGCATGAGTGAGAGATTTAGATTAAAAGAATTCTCGAAAATCGCACTAGCCAGCCAGTATGAAGGTTTGGAGAGTGTCATCAGAATAGATAGGATGCCCCATATATTCTGTCCAGGCTGTGGTCTTGGAATAGTATTGAAAGGATTGGCGGAAGCTATACTCAAATCAGGAATACCAGTCGAAAAACATGTAGGAGTATCAGGAATAGGATGCACTGGAAGACTTCCCGGATATCTGAGAATTGACGCATATCATGTGACCCATGGAAGAGCTATACCATTTGCTATAGGACTTAAGCTTGCTAATCCAGCGCTAGAGGTCACAGTAGTAGGCGGAGATGGAGATATAGTAACGATAGGAGGTAATCACTTTATTCATGCTGCTAGAAGAAATCATGATATCAATGTTGTTATAGTTAATAACTTCATATATGGAATGACAGGAGGACAGTATGGCGCTACAACACCTGTGGGATCTCTTACAACCACATCGCCTTATGGACATCTAGAGTACTCATTTAACATACCTCTGCTGGCATATGCTTCTGGAGCTACATTCATAGCTAGATGGACTCCTCTTCACTATGCTCAGATGGTTGATGCGTTTCTACAGATGTTCGAGCACAAGGGATTTGCAGTGGTAGAGATAGTAGCTCCATGTGTTCTATATGGTGAGAGGAATCAATTCCCATCCTATACTGATATGCTAAAGTACTTTAGAGATAGATGTATCATAGATCATGAAGCTGATCTAAGGAGGATAGGAATCTCACTAGAGAAGACAGAACCTCTAGTTCTAGGAAACTTCTACAAAGCTAGAAAGAAGACCTATGAGGAGATGTATAGAGAACTTGTAGAGAAGATCTCTAGAGGAGGTGGGAGAGAATGATGCTTAGAGTAAGATTTGGAGGCTTAGGAGGTCATGGAATACTTCTAGCAGGTAGAGTACTAGGTACTGCAGCCATATATGCTGGTTATGATGCTATAATGACCATAGCGTATAGTCCTGAGCAGAGAGGTGGGTGGTCTAAAGCTGATGTTATAATATCTGATGAGGAGATAGACTATCCGTATCTGATCCAACCTGATATACTTGTTGTAACCACTCAGGAGATGTATGAGAGAGAAATCGAATCATTACCTCTCGAGGGATTTCTGATCTATGAGTCTTCTCTTGTGAAGCCTTCGAAAACCATTGACAAGATGATTGGAATCCCAGCGATAAGCATTGCGGAAAAAAGTGTGAAGAGGAGAATTGCTATGAACATGGTTTTAGTAGGTGGTGTAGTAGCTCTCTCAGGATTCATAGATCCTAGATATGTCGAGAGTTCTATAAGAAGTATTGTGAGGAAGGGAACTGAAGATATGAATGTCACAGCATTTTACAAAGGCTTTGAATATGTAAGAGAGATCGCGAGGATAGGAGGTGTCAAACTTGAGTAGTGTGAACAGAGTTCTGGTTATAGGCGGAGGTATAGCAGGGATACAAGCATCTCTAGATCTAGCAAGCTCAGGTGTTAAAGTAGTTCTAGTAGATAGATCTCCTACTATAGGAGGTAAGATGGCTCTTCTAGACAAGACATTTCCCACGTTAGATTGTAGTATTTGCATAGAAGGACCTCTGATATCTGATGCAAGTAGACATCCTAATATAGAGCTTCTAGCCCCTGCTGAGATTATAGAGGTTTCAGGAGATAAACCTCCTTATAGGGTTAAGATCCTCGTGCATCCTAGATATGTTACTGATGCATGCACTAAATGTGGTAAGTGTGCTGAGGAGTGTCCTGTAGTAGTTCCATCTGAATTTGATGGAGAGATAGGGCTTAGAAAAGCTATATTTCTACCATTCCCGCAAGCCGAACCTGGAAGATATATGATCGATATATACAACTGTCTTAATAAACCTCCCAACTATATGCCTTGTGATAGATGTGTCAAAGCCTGCGATATAAAGGCTATCGATTTTCTCATGAAACCTACTATAATCGAGAGAGAGGTATCATCGATAATAATAGCCACAGGATATGAACTCATAGACCCGGCTAAGATCCCGTGGACTGGCTATAGTAAGTATCCTAATGTTATAACATCTTATCAGTGGGAGAGAATGATCAATGCTGCAGGACCTTCGATGGGTCATATAGTGAGGCCAAGCGATCATAGAGAGCCTGAGAGTATTCTATTCATATCATGCGTTGGTTCTAGAGATAGAAGGTATACACCTACATGCTCAGCATTTTGCTGTACATATCTTCTTAAACAAGCTATACAAGCTAAGATACATAATATAAAGCATGTCTCAATACTCTATATGAATGATATAAGAACCTATGGTAAAGGTTTTGAACATTTCTATAGAAGAGCTAGAGAAGAAGGTGTTGAAATATTATTTGGAAAACCTGTAGGCATTGCTGAAAGAAATGGAAAACTTCTAGTTAGATTCGAGAACACTGAGAAAGGCTTTATCGAGGAGAGAGAATTCGATCTAGTTGTTCTAGCTCCGGCGGTGAAGCCTTCAAGAGATATTGAGAAGCTGGCTAAGATAATCGGTGTCGAAATCGATGAACACGGGTTTATTAGAACTTCTCCTGTTAATCCTGTTCAGACATCTAGAGAGGGCGTATATGTAGCCGGGTCGGCATCGCATCCTAAGGATATATGCGATAGCGTTATAGAAGGTGCTGCGGCAGCTGCTATGGCTCAGAGAAGTATAAGAATTAGAGAGTGGCCTTACAAAGAATTCAAACCAGATCCCGAGATAAGATATGAAGAACCTAGAATAGGAGTGTTCATATGCCACTGTGGTACCAACATAGCTGGTGTAGCTGATGTTCCTAAGCTTGTTGAGATGAGCTCTAAGCTTCCCGGAGTTGTTCATGCTGAGGATCTCATGTTTGCATGCGCCAGGTCAGGACTTGATAGGATTAGCCAGGTTATTGCAGAGAAGAAGCTTAATAGAGTGATTGTAGCAGCATGTAGTCCTGCAACTCATCTTAGATTCTTCAGAGATGCTGCAGCTAATGGAGGTATGAATCCCTATACCGTTGACATGGCTAACATAAGAAACCTCTGTACATGGGTTCATCCGGATACTTCTATCGCTACTAGGAAGTCTTTTGATATGATTAAAATGGCTGTTAGAAAAGCTTTCTATCTAAGACCTTTGGAGAAGATCAAGGTTCCCGTGGTTAAAAGAGTTCTAGTAATAGGTGGAGGACCTGCAGGGCTTGCAGCAGCTATAGCAACTGCGAGAGCAGGAATTGAGACTATACTAGTAGAGAAAGAACCTGAGGTAGGAGGTTTTCTCAGGATCCTCAGCAGAATAGCTCCTAGAGGTGTGAATGCTAGAGAGCTTTTAGAGGATCTTGTTAGAGAAGCTTCTGAGGCAGGTGTGAAGATACTTACAAATACAAGAGTTGTAGAGGTCTCAGGATTCGTAGGACAGTTCCAGGTTAGATTAAGTAGCGGTGAAGAGCTTACAGTAGGTGGTATAATTGTCGCAGTAGGCGGAGAACCTTACACGCCTAATGAGCTGGGCTACGGTGTTAGAAAGAATGTTCTCACAACACTAGACCTAGAGAGAGTAGGTATCGAAAGTCTGGGTAAGAGTGTTGCTATAGTGAATTGTGTGGGTTCTAGAAACAAGCTCAGAGGATGTTCTAGGTTCTGCTGCCAGCTGGCACTTTACAAGGCTTTGGAGATTAAGAGAAGCGGTAGAGAGGTATATCTCATATATAAGGATCTGATGGCATACACACCTGAAGCAGAAGATCTATATAGAGAGGCTGCGAGAGAAGGTGTTATATTCGTTAGAATACCTAGAGACTCTGATCTTACAGAAGTTGTGAGACTCGATGATGAAGGTTTGAAAGTATTCGATAGAGAATTGGGTTCAGAGATTGAAATCCCCGTAGATACAGTGATACTCAATATAGGGCTTGCGCCTGGGAAGAGTATTGATGAGATAGCTAGTATACTTAGAATATCAAAGGATAGAGAAGGATTCCTACTAGAAGCCCATCCAAAACTAGGTCCTGCAGAAACTCTTACAGCAGGGATCTTTCTAGCAGGAGTAGCTCAAGGTCCTAAGAGTATTAGCGAGAGTATAGCTCATGGAATGGCTGCAGCTTCTAGAGCTATATCTGTTCTCAGCATAGGTTTTGTCGAGAAAGATCCCTTCATACCTCAGATCGATATGAAGAAGTGTAGATTATGCATGCTCTGTACCAAGGTATGCCCCTATGGAGCTTTAAAGGGTGAGGTTGGTAAGTATCTGAACTTCTCACCTGCAGCATGCATGGGTTGTGGTGCTTGTGCTGCTGAATGTCCTACAGGTGCGATTACCATACCAGCATTCACAGATGAAGATATATTCGCTCAGATAGATGCAGCTCTAGAAGAAGAACCCGAGAAGAAAGCTATAGTATTCACATGCGCCTACTGTTCATACGCGGCATCAGATAATGCGGGAATACTAAAGCTACAGTATCCTGCAGTGGGGAGGACCATAAGACTTCTATGCTCTTCAAGAGTATCTTGGAAGCATATTGAGAGAGCTTTTGCCAGAGGTGCTGGAATGGTTCTCGTGACGGGATGCAGGCTTGGAGACTGCCACTTCATAACAGCTAATTACAATACCGTGAGAAGATTTGAAATGTGGAGGAAGAGAATCGAGCATCTAGGCATAAGACCTGAGAGACTTCAGCTAAGACTGTTCGGAGCCCCCGATGTAACAGATCTTGTTGAAGCTATGAGAGAAGCTGAAAGAGTTATAGCATCTCTTAAACCAGAGGAGGTCAGAGAAACTATTGTAAAACTGGGTAAATCAATCGGCAGGTGATCTTATGAGAGTTGATCCAGGTATTAGAGAAAGACTTATAAGAAGATCCTCAGGAACCCTCGGGTTATGCTACCAATGTGGAACATGCACTGCTATATGTCCTTTAGCAGGAGATTCCTCGGTAAACTATATAAGAAAACTAGTTAAATACGCTCAGTACGGGATCATACCGTCTGAAGAAGATCTAGTTAGAATAGTATGGAACTGCACAACCTGCGGTGTATGCGCTTCATCTTGTCCTAGAGGGGTTGACATACCAGGTGTAATAAGAGGTTTTAGAGAGATTTTATCCGAGAAGAAGAGGGATCAGAGGTTTTCAGAAGTTCTTTGGAGACTTTATGAAGCTGGAAATCCTTGGGGTTATGGATCTGGCGAGATCAGGAAATTCAGGATCAGTTTCAGAGATCTTCAGATTTCTAGCGGTTCTAAACCTGATTATGTTATATATCCATGCTGTTTCACAACCATAGATCCTCTCTCTCAGAAGATTCTTAGATCTGTTATAAAGATCTTCAGAGCTGCAGGTTTTAACATTGGGGTAGTAGATTCCATGTGCTGTGGTGATGTAGCATATCAATCTGGAGAGATCTACTTCCTAGAAGAATATATTGGAAGACTTAGAGAGCTTCTCGAGAAGATCGAAGCACCTTTAGTAGTTCTATCACCTCACACACTCTACATGTTTAGAAAGATATATCCAGATCTAGGGTTTAAAATGCCCGTAGAAGTATACCATCATACAGAGGTACTCTCAGAACTACTCTCTAAAGGTAAGATAAGAGTTAGAGAGCCTGAAAACATTCATATAGTGTCATATCATGATCCATGTTATCTGGCTAGATACTTGAGGATACATGAAGAGCCTAGAAATATCATAGAAAACATACCTAGGATAAGATTCATTGAAATGGAGCATACTAGAGAAAATACTCTATGCTGCGGTGCTGGTGGTGGGATGATCTTTGCCAGGGAAAGTAGTGTGAGAATAGCTGTGAATAGAATTAGAGAAGCTGAGGCTGTAGGTGCGGAGGTTCTTGCCACAGCATGCCAGTTCTGTATGAGAATGTTCGTGGACGAGCTTAAGATCAGGAAGTCTAGTATATCAAGTGTTGCTGATGTTTCAGAGCTTATCTCATCTAATATGGTGTGATCTTTATGGAGGCTGAGTGGAGAGGTTTTGGAGTGTATATAGAACAGGATGAGGGGATTGTTGAAGAAACATCTCTAGAGATACTAGGAAGAGTAAGAGAACTTGGCGATAAATTTAATATCCCTGTGTCAGCATTTCTCCTAGCAGATTCTGCGAGAGATATAGTGAAGAATATATATTCTTATGGTGCTGATAGAATTATATATGTTGAGAATCCTCTCTTCAGATCATATCACTCGGATCTGTTCTCAGAAACTTTGGTTAGATTGATTAGAAAGTATAAGCCTAGATACCTTCTACTTCCTGCAACAAGAGATTCTAGAGATCTTGCTGGTAGAATTGCTGTGATGCTTAGAACATGTCTTCTTGCACATGTTATATCTATAGATATAGAGCCTAGTAGCATGAGGATGAACGCGATGGTTCCAGGATTTGGAGGTAGCATTGCTGCGGTTTGCGAGTGTACTACAATCCCCGAGATGGCTACTGTGACACCTGGTGTTTTCAAACCTGTTTCTAGAGAGGATCTGAAGCCTGAGATCATCGATGAAAGCGAGATCGCCAGAGACCTCAGTAGTAGCATTAGGAAAATCAGAAGATTCAAGGAAGCTAGACCTGACATCTCTAAGGCTGAGAGAATTGTGATAGCAGGAGCCGGATGTCTTCAAGATCTTGAAGCTGTAAAAGATCTGGCTAGAATTATGAGGGCTGAATACGCCGTGACAAGACCTATTGCTGATGCAGGACTCGCTCCAAGAGATCTTCAGGTGGGGTCTACAGGTATATCTGTTAAATCTAAGATAGCTCTGATTCTAGGAGCTAGCGGTGCTCCTCATTTTGTTTCAGGGATCAGAGATTGTAAATATGTGGTTTCTGTGAATATAGATCCTGAGGCTCCTATAAGAGAGTACTCAGATCTATTCATAGTAGGAGATCTATATGAGTTTCTTAGAAAGCTTAGAAAAAGACTTGAGGAGGTGGGAGGATGAGTAAGCCTCTGTACGTGGTTACTATGAAGGTTGTTCCTAAAACTGAGGAGATCAGATTTGATCCGAATACAAAAACTGTAGATAGATCTAAGGCAACAAACGAGATTAATCAAGCCGATAAGAATGCACTTGAGGAAGCTCTAAAGCTTAAAGAGAGATATGGCGGCAGAGTTCTAGTACTCTCTATGGGACCTCCCTTCTTCGATCCGTTTCTTAGAATAGCTTTAGCAATGGGTGCTGACGACGCCATACTAATAAGCGATAGAGTTCTTGCAGGAAGCGATGCTTATGTCACATCAATGGTCCTGGCAAGAGCTATACAGAAGATAGGTGGGGCAACTCTAGTTCTATGTGGCGAAGAAAGTTCAGACGGCTCCACAGGTCAGGTTCCTCCAGGAATTGCTGCATGGCTTGGATACTCTCAAGCCACATATGTATCGAAAATACTTGACCTAGATCTCGAGAGGGGAAGAGTAGTCGTAAGAAGAACTATAAAGGGAGGTTATGAAGATATAGAGCTTCCAATACCTGCAGTACTCTCAATAGAGCTCGGTATCAATACACCTAGATTCCCGGACTTCAGGAGAAAGAAGTGGGCTGAGAAAGAGTACAAGCTAACAATATGGAGTGCAGCAGATCTCGGATTAAAACCTGATGAGGTAGGTCTGATAGGATCTCCTTCTAGAGTTAGAGAACTTGTAGAGATCAAGCCTCCTGAAAGAGCTCGAAGAATTATTGAAAACATAGATGAAGGCGTTGAGGAATTCCTCAGAATTCTAAAGAGTATCTAACATAGTATCCAAGAACTTTACTTGTGATGATAGTAATTTAGGGGTTTAATACAGTTTCTTAATAAATTGGTATTATCTACGTTAACAGCTATATTTATTTTAATATTAAATTGAGGATCATCTTATGAAAACATATATGTATAAATAAATATACCTTTAAGCATAATATATTATGGGGATGTTTTCTATGAGTTATTATACTATAAAGATTTGTAGAAATTGTATTTATTGGAGACCTGTTCTTCATTATCCTTCTCTTGGATGTTGCATGAAGAGAAGGATTATATCTAGTAGAGATAGTTTCTGTCATGAGTATGCTAGAAAGAATATATCATGGTATGACTTCATGTGGTGCCTTAATTGCGGGCATGATGTGTATAAGGAAGATTATGATCTTCATATAGCTCACGAGCTTTATGTATCTCCATGTCCTGATCCTGAGCTATATGAGGAGACTTATTCCGCCGACTAATTTTAAGAGTTTAGAATAAATGTATGATGCTATACTCTCTGTGTTTAGTGTAATCTTTTTCTCAGGTTATACAGGGTTATAGTATGTGGAGATTCTCTGAGTTTTTCGTTAGATCATGCTTCAAGGTGTCGCCAAAGATCCTGAGAAAAGTTTTATGATGAAGCATTCTAGTGCCTCTGCTAATACCATCTCTAGGTAGAGAATCTTCTTCAAAAGCTTAGGTATATATGAGATCAGCCTCCTATTATTGATGGTAGTATCTCGATCTCGAGATCTCTCGAGATCATTATCTTATTAATATCTTTTAGAGGTGTTATAACACCTCCTACAAGTAGTATGATTCCTCTATCGCTTTCAAAGTTCTGTTGGCTCTCTCCTTCTATATAGTCTATGATCTCGGGTACTTCTCTTTCTAGAAATTCTTTTAGAGAGATTCCTTTCTCTATTCTAAAGATCTTCTCACTCCAGCCTAGAGTATCTCTTAAAACTCCATAGATCTTCACAATAACTCTAGCATCCTCAGATTCTCCTATCATGATCTCGCCTGAGAAAGAATCTTCTCAATACTTCTCCAATGTCTTCCTCTCCAGTAAACCCTTCCACATTTATCGCATATCCAGAACTCTTTATAGTTTTTCGCAACACTTTCAGGCACTCTCCCTGCGATATCTATTACTGATGATGTTCTTCTCAGAAGATTATTACATATAGGGCATCTCGTATTCTTCGGATCTATCTCTAGTTTTATACCATATCTTCTTCTAAGATTTTTAAGAGCTTCTGCTATGTTTTCATCCTCTATAAGTATGGCATCTAAACCTTTTTTCCTAGCAGTTATGTAGAGACCTCTATCTTTTGTAATTATAATTCTTCTATCTTCTGAAGCTATCCTTATAATTCTCCAGTCATCATAATTTCTATCGTAGAGAGAATCATAGCCTAAGATCCTGAGCCATCTGGCGAGACTGCCAAGCATCGTATCAACTATGAATCTAAGCTCTAGAGACATTGATCTGCTCATCCACCTATGAGAATAGATGCTAGCAACTAATATAAGCAGTATCACCAGAATCGAGTGGAATCTAGAATCCTTACACTTATATCAGAAGCCAGATATATAGCATAATTGATTCTGTTTTCATAGGTTTGATTGGTTTAGCTTCGCTTACTTATCATCAACGAGTTTTCACAATCCTCTTCCGTGATCGAGAGAAATCTCATAATTCAGGCTGAGTTAGAATTATAGCTAGGGTTTTCAGGGGATTTAAAAACTAACTAAAGATCTAGGTATAAGATATATTCGTAGGGGTGTGGTCTCATAAGAACTTCTCTCGCTTCTTGTTTTTTAATCTCTATATACTTCTCTATGAGATCTCTGCTGAAAACAGGTTTTAGATATTCTTGATCGCTCTCAAGCTCTTCTAGAGCTTGAATTAGATCTCTTGGAAGTACTTTTAATCTTTTCTCTCTAATTTCTTTCTCCGATAATCTATATATGTTATCCTCGTAAGGTTCTCCTGGATCTATCTTCTTCTTGATCCCGTCAAGACCTGCCATGAGAACTGCGGATATTGCTAAATAGGGATTTGAAGAGGGATCCGGTACTCTGAACTCTAATCTGATCCTCCTAGGATCTCCTGCATAAGGTATTCTAATACCAGCACTTCTATTATAGAAACCCCACACACAGTATACAGGAGCTTCGTAGCCTGGAACAAGTCTCTTATAACTATTACTAGTAGGAGCTACAATAGCTGAGAGACTTCTACAATGCTCTATCAATCCTCCTATGAAGTATCTTCCAACATCGCTTAATCCATTGTCTTCCGAGGCGAATAGATTCCTTCTTCTATCAGAATCCCACAAGCTTATATGGAGATGCATTCCACTACCATTCTCACCATATATAGGCTTAGGCATGAAAACAGCTATCATGCCGCTTTCTCTAGCGATATGTCTTGCAACCCATTTAATTGTGATAACACTATCACCAGCTGTCACAGGATCTCCTGAGCCTAGTGATGTTTCGATTTGTGATGTTGCGACTTCGTGATGCGATGTTTCAACACTATAGCCTAGTTCTTCGAGGTATTTTGCTAGAAGTAGTCTGAATGAACTTATCCTATCTCCTGAGTCTAGCGTATGATAACCTTTCTCAGGTCTAAATCTATCTCCAGGATCTACTGAGAAACCGCTTTCATAATGAGATCTATCTCCAAGTATTCTCACTGAATTGAATATGAAGAACTCGATCTCGGCACCTACTAAAGCGTTGTAGCCGTGATCCTTTAGATATGAATCTGTTTTCTCGGCAATATACCTTGGATCTCTATCAGATCTTCTTTCATCATAATTATATACCCTCCCTATAGCTCTATACATGCTCTTATCCCATGGAACAATCCTTAGGGTTCTAGGATCGTAGTCTAGAAGCATGTCACTCTTATTAATATCTGCAAAACCTTTCACACTACTTCCATCAAATGTTGCTGAGAATTTTCTGCTATTATTATACTGTGTTTCAACACTTCTTAAGAATCCTGCTAGATCTGTGTAGTGTATTAATAATCTCTTTCTCTCCTCAGATTCATTCATTCTATTCTCACGTCTCACGGGGTATATGTTTTTTCGGACGAGTAATATTTTTAAGAGGATCTTTTAGAACGATTTCTGAGCATATCCATCTTAAATATAGTTTTTGTATATATTATATTACGTGGTGTGAGTACTATGTTCAAGAGGGTAATACTGGATGAAACCGATCTGAGAATTCTCGAGATTCTCAAAAGAAATTCCCGAGAAAATATAAGAGAGATAGCTAGAAGACTGGGCAAACCTCCTTCAACTATATCAAGTAAGATTAAAAGACTAGAGAAACTAGGAATTATAAGAGGCTACACAGCGATCATAGACTACCAGGCTTTAGGCTATCAGATCAATGCTCTAACACTTCTACAAGTCGAGGGAGCTTACATAGAAGAGATCGAGAGAATACTCTCAGAAGAGAAGAATGTGAGAGCTGTATATGATATAACAGGAGAATATGATGTAGCTATAATAACAACATTTAGAGATGTAGAAGATCTCAATAGCTTCATAAAAAGAATACTGAAAAACCCCTATATAAAGAGATCTGTCACCAACATAGTTCTTAGAATAGCTAAGGAAAAACCTAATATAGATGAGGATCTATCGCTGATATTCTCATCTTAGAATATTTTCAGGCATGAGAGAATGATAATACCAGGATCCCTGCATACCCATGGATCTTACCTGCTAGTCGAATATCTCTCGAATCAAAAGATAGGTGCAGCTGATAATAATAATCATCTAGGAAGCAAGTTCTTGTGTAGCTATTTCGGGTTCTATATCTATTGTGTAGTGCATAGAAAACGCTTAAGTACTCTACCAGCAACATATGAAGCCAGTCTCGAGTAAGAGATTGAAAATCTTTGTAAAGCCCTAGATATGGCTCTCCTCGAGACATCCCGAGATGTGTAGTATCTGGGGTTGTCCTAACACCCTTAGCCCGATGAGAACCCGAGTAAAATACAGAGAAAAATGAGGTGATAGAATCAACGGATATAAATCTATATAATAGCTGAACCTCTGGTAGATGTGAGAGATAATAGTATTCTCTTTAAAGATACTATTAATATGCATGAGAGTATTGATATGACTACGTATATGCTTACTGGAAGGATTAGGAGTAGCATCTGGTTGACTCCTGCTATAGATGATAGTATGTCTAATACTTTTATCACTTGAGAATCTCTAGAGATATACACTATGAGAGGTGTTGTAAAGACTATTAGGGAAGTTATAAGAGTGTTGAGAATGCTCTTACTAGTTTTTGATGAGAGAAGAGCTGCAGGCGCTGCTATGATAATTGAAATCCACGCCCACTCGATACCTAGAACTCCTCCTGATACTCCAAGTACTACTCCTAGTGAGATCGGGATGACATGATCTTTAATTATGCTCATTGAAACCACCTATCCAGGGATCATGATTATTAGGGCTATGCGATCTTCTACAGTATCAGGAGATGTAGGCAGATCTAGCTCTCTATAGCTGTAGTTATACCAGGTATTGAAAAAGTTCTCGTAGTAATTGCTGAATGGATTCTCACTCTGACCACCTGGATATATTCCGTAGGCTTTTATAGAGCCTTTCTCAACATAAGCTACAATCCTCCAGCTAGGACCTGTCCTAACATAAGTACCACCACCAAGGTTTCTAAGATCATATGAGAAGCCCGCATTCATGAGAGTAGCTGAAGCTCCATCCTCTGGTATCGGTCCTATAGAAAGAGGTTTTAACCCGCTTAAATGAGCTATATATAGCATATGAATCCTTCCCCAAGTCCAGGAGTTTATATCATCTCCATAAACTGATTTAATACTGTTTAAGGCCTTAGAGAAAGCTCTTCTAAATACCTCGCTTAGATTCCCTCCAAACCATTTTGAATTCGGCATATTCTGGATCAACCATATCATCGCATCCTCTGAAGGATAGAATCTAAGATTAATTCCTCTATCTAAGTAGATCTTTGAGAAAACTTCATCGTACAAAGCTGAGAACCATGCCCACCATATGGTTGGTGCTACAAGATCTTTACCCATCCTATAATCCCATGATGCGAGGATTTTAAGAGCTTCTATCTCTATAGGATCTAGATCTCTGAACTTCTCGAGAGTTCTAATCAGAAGAGGAGTTGTGGACGAGGCGTACCATAGATATATGTCAGCTTGATATCTCATCATATCCTCCACAGAATGTCTATCTTTACTCGAGAGAAGCTGAAATATTCTCTGAGCTCTAGCGCCAGGATCCCACCAAGCTCCTAGAATGAAATAAGGATAGTAAGGGCCTACACTCATTTGATTAGGTGCTGCAGCCCATCCTCTTTGAGGATTGATAATTCTCGGTAGCTGCTCGTAAGGTATGTAGCCCTCCCATTCATAGCCTCCACTCCCGTTTAATATAGATCTGGATCCTACAACTTTCACCATATCGCCATCAGGAAGTCTTATACTTCTATATGGGAAGAGGCCAGGGATTATTATCCCATAATTGTTTTCCCTATCTATGAAAGCCCAGTTCTGCGAAGGTACATCCCAATATCTGAGTGCTTCGATAAGCTCCTTATAGCTTCTAGCTTTATTCACAAGATATATAGCTATAGACTGTCTGGTGATCCCGCTGTCATCATTCATATAACCAGCATTTCCAACCCATCTAAACGATATAGGAGCTCCTCTAGTGCTCATTATAGGGCCATTAGCTGTTATGTTAACTTTCAGCGTATAGATTCCATAACCTTTAACCTTTATAGGTTCTTCAACGATCTTCAGAGGTCTCCACTCTCCCTTGTAATAGTAAGAGTCATTAGATATCTTCTCTAGATAGAAATCCATAACTCCTATCTGAGTGTTTGTGAGACCCCAGGCTATGTACTCGTTGAATCCTATTATTATGAAGGGGATGCCTGGAAGAGTTACACCTCTTACATTCATATCAGGAGTCTTTATATGAGCTTCATACCATACAGCTGGTATATTGAGAGAGAGATGTGGATCATCAGCAAGCATAGCTCCACCTACAGCAGATCTAGATGGTCCTACAACCCAATTATTACTCCCTATGCTAGCAGGTTTTTCACCGCTGAGATCTAATATAGATTCTATTGCGTCTAAGATCTGTTTTGTAAGATTCTGATCACTGAGATCTATTCCTGTAGCCCACTGTGAAAACCAATTAAGACTTCTGAGATACTCAGGATCCTTATTTATTCTCATAGCATCAATACTGCCATTACCAGGAATCACTGTCACGTTATCAGCATAGTAGGGATGAGTAGGAAATAAGATATTAGTATCTTCAGGCCCTAGTTTTATCGCTAGATATGTGAGTTTTAAAGGTTCAAAGAAGTTTGTAAGCTCCCAAGCCATGTATAAAGACCATGCAATACTATCTTCAGGTTTCCACGGTTCAGGCTCGTATCCTAATAGCTTAAACATTATAGGCAGTTCTCTGCTACTTTTCATATCATATATAGCTTTATTAACTCCTTCTGCATATGCTTTTAGTATCGAGTAGACCTCTGGATATGAGCTCTCAAGGTATTTCGTAGTATTTACAGCGGATCTATAGAGTCCTATTATTCTCATAAATATATCTTGTTTTAAAGTTGAGATACCCAGTATCTCTGAGAGCCTTCCTTCTGCAAGTCTTCTTTGAATATCCATCTGCCATAATCTGTGGTATGCGTGAACATATCCAAGAGCATAAGCAGCATCTCGATCGCTTGATGCAAATATATGTGGAATCATATATTTGTCAAATAAGATCACTGTCTCACCGTCAAGACCTTTAATGCTGATCTTTACTTCGCCTCTAAAATCTCCTCTTCCAATCTCTGTCCACACACCAGAGTAAGGATTCATAAGAGAAGCCACAGATCCTAAGGACATTGTTATCAGTATTATAAGTATGAGAGATATTACTGTAGCAAGTGTTTCTTTAAAGATGCTCAAAACACCGTCGCCAATCTATGTATAAACAAATAATAAAATATAAAACATTATATGATGTTTTTATGATGACTTTTTAATCTTACCTCTCACTAGAGCTCTGTATAGCAGATTCTCATTCGATATAATGTTTCTGTATTTTCTCTAGAAGTACATGCAGAAGATAATATCATGCTTTCAGCTGGGTTTTAATACTATGTTTTTCATGATCCCTTCTCTACTTTCATAGAAAATCTTTATCGATTCGATCAATTCTGGAGGGTGGAACTCTATTTCTATGACCTCTCCAGGTCCTATCTCTCTTCCGAGATGTATGACTTCTTTATCTAGCTTTCTTCCATACCTCTGACTTGCATATTCCTCAGAAGAGGATTTAGTTGATGAGATCGTGTAGTAGTACAAGATCTCGGCAGATATCAATTTTATCTTTTCGTTGCTCATATTCTTTATAGAGAAGCCTCTCCTAGTTTTAGAGACTTTAAATATCTCCTGAGACATTTCACTCTCCTAATAGAAATTGTTCAATCATGTTAATATCAGTATTTTCATTATGGGTCTTCGGAGGCTCAGAGATTCTCATAGGTTTTCTTCATTAGAATAGCATCATCCTCTATATTAGGTGATTCTGATATAACTACTCCATAAACCTTGAAATCTTTAAGAGCCTTGAGAATATCTCTGTAATTTAGATCAGATTCTTCTAAATTAAGATGTTTAATCTCCCCACGCCTACCATACTCGATTCCTGACATATGAATATGCATCCTCTCTAAAGCTTCTCTACCTAATCTTCTTTCAATGAGCTCGAGAACCGATGAAATCTCCTCGTAAGTATTATACCTACCGATACTTCTAGCATGTAGATGAGCGAAATCTATTGCAGGCTGAATACCTTCTATCTCTTCTGATAAAGATATGATCTCCTCAAGATCTCCAAATTCGGCAAGTCCTCCCATAGTCTCTGGTCTGAGCCATATCTCGATCCCCTCATCTCTAACAGCTCTCGAGATCTCTTTAACAGTATTCTTGATTCTTTGATAAGCCTTGCCAGGAGTGTCTCCCCCATAGTATCCTGCGTGAAATACCACGGAGAAAGCTCCAGCGGCGAAGCCTACTCTAGCGGATTGTATGATCCTCTCAGCACTCTCTCTAACCTTGGAGCTATCACTGCTATTAAGATTAATATAGTAAGGTGCGTGAACTGTTAGAACTACATTGTTCTCCTCAGCAATCTTCTTAACCTCAAGAGCTGTCTCCATACTCATCTTAACACCTCTAACAAACTCTAGCTCCATAGCATCGAGCCCCAGCTCTCTCACTCTGACGATACCAGCTTGAGAAGTTTTCTTAGATGTGGAGAGGGGGATCCCAGCTGTTCCGAAGAGAAGTCTTGTGAAACGTCTCATGGAGCTAGACCTCGCTAAGATACATAGGCTCTAACTAGAAGAAAAACTTTATCGGGTTCAAACTCACTCGATCCTGGGAATGCCTTTATATACTCTTGAGATATATCTACGATATTAGCTATCTTTCCATTAGATATTCTAATCAGGAGAAATGTAGGGCTTGAGAGCACATTAAACGCTGTAAATGTATTTCTAGCTATAGGATCTGTGCAGTCACTTGTAAACCAGTTGCATGCTACGAGGATTATCTCGATCTTCCCCTTAAGATCGTTAGCACCCCCAGATCTTAAGAATGGCTGGAGTTTTGATTCAAAGTACTGACAGTGCGGACATAGATTATTATGGAAGTAGTAGAGATAATACCCATCAGATTCAGGAAGATAATAAGACCTGCCTCCACTACTATTAACTCTGTAGAAAAGACTCTTATCCCAATCCCATACATAAACTCCATTAGGGATCATATTAGGAGGAGTTCCAGGAGATAGATATCCTTCTCCAACGTTTTCTACAGCTCCCGACTGAGAGAGTTTAAAGTACGCTATAACACCTGAAACCACTACCACTATGATCAGGAGCGGTATAAGAATCCTATTGAACCTCTTTCTCAAGCAAACCCTACCAGATTAGAATAACTCAAGAGTTAAAATATTAAGAAGATTCATTTACACATAATATCATAGGTAGGTAGCTACTGTCAAGATTTATAGCATATATGCTGGGATTATCAGATATATTATTAGATGATGAAGCCGACATAGTATGAGAGATGATTACGGGTTGATGAGCTGAAGTTAATATCCCGCTCCTCATTATAAGTATTCGGATAATAATGCCATGAGTGAAGAAGTAGAAGAAAAGAGAGCTCCTCTAATGGAGCACTTCCAAGAACTTGGTGTGAGGATTAAAAGGATAATAGTATTCTATGTGATTGTTTCGGCGATCCTCTTCACACCTTTAAATATATTCACTATCCACTCAGATTTTAATCTGGGTTCTAATGTTTCCTTCGATGATTTTCTGAGATTTCTAGTTAACACTATTAATACCTTCAGCGGTGTAGGTTACGATTCTCTTACAACTAGATTCATTAAATTCAGCAGAGAATATCTTCTCCCTCCAGAAGCTATACTTATCGCAGGAGGTTCTACAACACCTCTCTTCGTTATAATAAGAGTAGCTATGATACTAGCTCTTCTAATATCAGCACCCTATATAGCATATGAGATTCTAGCTTTCATATGGCCTGCACTATATAAGCATGAGAAGAAGGTTTTCAAGAAATATGCGATCCTCACAGCATTATACCTAGCGGGAGGAGTTCTAGCTGGATACTTTATAGTGGCTAAGGTGGTAATCCGTGTAGGACTTATATGGGCTGAATCTGTTGGAGCTCAGTTTTACATAACTCTATCGAGTTTCATTGATGAGATCTTCAACTCAATACTAGGATCTCTGATAATATTTCTCATACCTCTTGCAATGATAATAGCTGTAGAACTAGGATTCATAACCCCCGGACAAGGTTTCATGAGAGATAGGAAGATACTTTACGTTATAATATGGATAGTTCTTGTATTTTTCCTACCAGATGTGACAGCTATAGTGCTTTTTCTATTATTCATACTCGTGTACGAGCCTTCATATATCTATATGAAACATATTGCCAGGAGAAGATCTAGGTCTTCAATCTAGATTTCATATCAGATCAGATCTTATCACACTTCCGTATTCAACATCTCTACCGACAACAACCCCAGGATATATTATAGAGTACGCCCCCACCTTAACTCCGGGTAGTATCGATACATTTATACCTGTCTTCACATATCCTCCAACAAATGCTCCTAGTTTAACCCTACCACTACTAACTCTAGAACCCTTCAAGGAGACTTTAACAGGTTGCTCGTCGAATCTCAGATTAGCGATAAGAGTTCCTGCTCCTAGATTCGTGTTCTCACAGATTACAGAATCACCTACGTAGTTAAGATGAGGTAATTTAGCTCCTTCAAAAATAACGCTTTCCTTAACCTCTGTAGAGAAGCCTACACGAGCTCTTCTACCTACATAGGTGTAGGGTCTTATATAGGAGTTAGGACCTATAACAGCTTCATCATCTATATAGACAGGTCCTTCGATATATGTTGAACCTTTTACAACCACTCCCTCACCAATATAGACAGGTCCTTCGATAACAGCTCTAGGATCTACCCTCCCCTTGATAGTTCTCTCATTCATTCTCGAGAGAAGTTTTTTATGGATCTCTAGAATATCCCAAGGTCTTCCTATCTCACTCCACTCATCTTGAGAAGATCTTATCAGCTTAATCTCAACATCACTCCTCCTAGCAATCTCTATAAGATCTGTAAGCTCTATCTCACCTCTTTCAGAGAACTCCAGCTTATTAACAAGTTCTAGAGTCTTAGATCTGAACTTGTAGATCCCAGCGTTAATCATATTCGAAGGAGCTTCACGCGGATGAGGTTTTTCAATGATTCTGACAACCCTGTCTCCATCAAGAAGTAGAACACCATACTCCCAGGGATTAGGTACTGAGACTCCTACAAGACTTTCCGCAGGTGCTGAAAGTATCCTATCTACAAGGCTTTTCTCGATAAAAAGATCCCCGTATAAAACTATAACCTCTTCAGATCTTATATGAGGGAGAGCTACCTGAACCGCATGACCTGTTCCCAGCTCCTTCCCCTGTCTTATAACCTCGATCTCAACACCCTTCTCACTAGCATAGGATTCGATAAATCTCTTCACATCTTCATACCTATACTCGGCTACAACAAGAAATCTAGATACCCTGCTAAGAAAACTGTCTAGAGTTAGCTGAAGGAGAGGTCTTCCGAGAATAGGGATCAAAGGCTTCGGTCTTGTATCAGTCACAGGCCTAAGCCTCTCTCCTCTACCTCCTGCAAGGATTAACAACTCCATTACAGAGCCCTGAGTTTAATAGGCTTCAAAAGTATTATATAACAGACTAGAACATGCCATGCAAAACAGCATTTCTAGTTTCAGAAGATTTTCTCAAATACGATTTCGGACCATGGCATCCCTTCAAACCCTACAGATGGAAGCTCGCGCTGGAAATACTCGAGAGAAAGAAAGTATTCGAGAAAGGCTTCGCAGATATTGTGACCGCTAGGAGAGCTAGCATAGAAGAGCTACTCATGGTTCATGATAGAAGCTATATAGAGTTCGTGGCGAAAGCTACGGAAAGAGGTGAGGGATTCCTAGATTATGGAGATACACCGGCTAGGAAGGGAGTCTTCGAAGGAGCTCTAGCCAGGGTTGGAGCATCTGTACAAGGAGTGGATCTAGTACTCTCAGGATTTTATAATCATGCGTTCAACCCCTGCGGAGGACTTCATCATGCGAGAACTTCTGCGGCAGCAGGATTCTGTGTGTTCAATGATCTGGCAGTAGCCGTTAGACATGCTCAGAGAAGATATGGTCTCAAAAGAATTGCTGTGATAGATGTTGACGGGCATCATGGTGATGGTACACAGGATATATTCTATAAAGAATCTAGTGTTCTTAAGATCTCTCTTCATAGGTACGGTATATATCCTGGAAGTGGTTGGTATACTGAGATAGGCTATGGAGAAGGTGAGGGTTACACGATCAATATTCCGCTACCAGAGAATACTGATGACTCCTCATATCTATATGCTTTCAGAGAAATAGTGGTTCCGGTAGTTCTAGAATACAAGCCTGAGTTGATAATCCTTCAGTATGGTGCAGACTCACATTATGAAGATCCTCTAGTAGGTCTAGGGCTTACCACCTACGGTTATGAAGAGATCATGAGAATAATTCATAGGATCTCTCATGAAACCAGTGGAGGAAGGATCCTCGTCACAGGTGGTGGTGGTTATGTGCCTGAGAATGTTGCTAGGATATGGAGTATAGGTTTTATAAGACTTGCAGATCTAGATCTAGATATCTCAGATCTTCATGACAGGATAGAGAGGAGTATCGATAGAGAGCCCAGTTATTACGTTAGAGATCTTGTGGAGAGGATCAAGAATCTACTGAGAAGATACTATAGATCCCTATAGAGAGACTTCTCTCCTCAGAAGATCTTCAGGCTTCTCAGATTTATATTTTCTTCTATGGAGAGGTAGGAATATGAATCTTGATCTGTAGGGTGAGTAGTTTTTCTTAAGACCTCCTACTATGTTTATCTTATACCCGCAGAACCTGCATCTGTTATCCTCATCTAGATTCCACTCCAGTATCTCGAAACCATATCTTGCTATAACAATTCTACCACAGCTAGGACAGTATGTATGCTCGTAAGGATGCCCAGGTACATTTCCTATGTAAGCGTATTTAAGACCTTCCTCTCTAGCTATTCTAACATGTTTCTCCAAAGTCTCAACAGGTGTTGGAGGGTATTCAAGCATCTTGTAATCAGGATGGAATCTGAGGAAGTGAACAGGTGTTTCAGGACCTAGATTATCTATGATCCATTTCACAAGCTTTCTAGCCATCTCTAGATCGTCTCCGACCTTCGGGATCACAAGATCTGTTATCTCTATAAAGATCTTCTTATCCTTAAGCTCTTTCAAAGCATTGAAAACAGGCTCATAACTCATTATCTGGATATATCTCCTCGCAAATCTACTATCTCCATTACCCTTAAAATCAACTGTTATAGCATCAAGAAATCTTGATAGATAATCTACAGCTTCATCGGTTAGATACCCGTTGGATACGAAAGTATTGAAAAGCCCTTTCTTATGAGCTAGAACACCTACATCATGAGCATATTCTATAAATATAGTAGGCTCGTTATACGTATATGTGATCCCATCAGATCCTGTTTCAAGAGCTGTTTTCACAACCTCCTCAGGCTCTATCTGAAATCCTTCCACGATTCTCCTCTGACTAATATCATAGTTCTGGCAGTAGGCGCAAGCCCAGTTACATCCTGTGGTTGCTATTGAAAGAACCTGAGATCCTGGGTGGAAGTGCATTAAAGGTTTTTTCTCGATAGGATCCACATTCATAGCTATTAGAATTCCATAAGCTAGGAGATAGAGATCCCCGTCTCTATTACCTCTAACACCGCAAAAGCCTACCTGACCTGGGAGAAGCCTGCACCTTCTAGCACAAGCAGTACACATAACTCTATTATTATCAAGCTTCTCATATAGAACAGCTTTTCTCATATCAGAGTATATTAAGGCTTAGACAGCATATAAGTTAAGAGATTCCTTGAATGCCTGCGGAAAACGGTAAGCAGGTGTATGAGTATGTCGTATTCTATTCACATCAAATGATGGTAAGATCTGAGATTTAGAAGGTCAGATACTCCAACCCTACCTCATCTATCAGTCTTGCCGGGTGGTCATCATACCATGTTTATTAGCTTTCATCAGATATATAAAAAAGGTGTTCTGTCTATTGTCAAGAAACACGCCTGTTTCTCTCCATCTAAAATCTTTACTTGATGAGATAAGAGGCGAGCTTGCCTTCAAATATATAGCTATTGCAAGAAGTCTTTCTGAGAAGGGTTATGATGTTATAAGTTTTGGTGCTGGACAGCCAGATCTTCCGACACCAGATCATATAATTGAAGCTGCTAAAAGATCTCTTGACAGAAGATTTACAGGATACACTGAGACAGCAGGGATATATAAGCTTAGAGAGGCTATCGCGGAATATCTCAATAATAGATATCAAGCCTCTGTACATCCTGATGAGATCATAGTTACTACAGGAGCGAAAACAGCTATATTCACAGTGATTGCAAGCTATATAAACCCCGGCGATGAAGCTATAATAATAGATCCTTCTTATCCAGCCTATGGAGAGGCTGTGAAGATGATGGGAGGAAATCCCGTGTTCATACCACTTAAATTTGATAAATTAAAAGGTTTTCAAATAGATCTTGAGAATATTGAGAGTTCTATAACAAGTAGGACTAAGATGATAGTCATAAACAATCCTCATAATCCTACAGGAGCTGTGTTTCCGCCTAGTATTATACACGAGATCATGAGACTTGCTGAGAGAAGAGGTTTGATAGTTTTATCTGATGAAATATATGATAACTTCATATATGATAACACTCCGTTTAAGAGTGTGAGCGAGTATCCCGGGTGGAAGGATCACGCAATACTCATAAATGGATTTAGCAAAACATTCTCAATGACTGGCTGGAGGCTGGGCTACATAGTTGCCAGAAGAGATGTTGCAGAGAAAATGATAAGAGTTGCAGTCAACGTATATAGCTGTGCCACAAGTTTTGCTCAAGAGGCTGCGGTAGATGCTTTAAGAGGTGACTGGACACCTGTGAAGAAGATGATCCAGCTGTTCCAGAGGAGAAGAGATGTAGTATATGAAGAACTGAGTAAGATAGATGGTGTAGAGGTTTGGAAGCCTCTTGGAGCGTTCTATATATATCCGAGGATAAAAGAGATTCTCGAGAAAGTTAAGATGAGCGTAGAGGAATTTGTAGAGTATCTCATAGATAAGCATCATGTTATAGTGCTTCCCGGAACAGCTTTCTCAACTATAAATGGAGGAGATTTCATAAGACTTAGCTACTCGATCTCTGAAGAGAGAATTAGAGAAGGTGTTAGGAGAATTAGAGAAGGTATTAAAGAACTTCTCAACAGATAAACCCAGCTTTCTATCTTATCTATTCAACCAATTCAATCATAGAGATTCTATGCTGTTGAAATATCTCGGCTGAGAACAGATCTGATATATCGAATTGATAATAACAGATCTTTTTAATTTTAAGAGGTGCTGTCTTTATAAGTATTGAGAGAGAATAGCTAGGGATATGAGAAGTATCAGAGATATGTCTTGGATCGATTTTGAAAGAGAATGTTATAAAACAGGTGAGTGTGTAGGAATACTTCCCATAGGATCTGTGGAGCAACATGGAGCGCATCTACCTCTGGGAACAGATATCATGATCGCTGAAAGACTTGCTCAGAAGATCTTCGAGAAAGCTTCTGAAAAAGGTTTCAAGATAATCCTGCTAGAACCCATATCTATAACAGTGTCAGTGGAGTGGAGTGGAAATCCAGGAACTCTATGGGTTCCTGGAGAGGTTTTCCAGAGCTATGTTAAGAGCTATATATTATCTCTAATGAGGAATAACATAAGAAGAATCATAGTATTAAATGCTCATGGAGGGAATACAGGACATCTCCAAGCTCTTCTGAAAGATGTGGTCTATGAATTTAAAGAAGAAGGTTTCAAGATCTATCTAATCAACTGGTGGGAGTTTGTCGGAGATGTTATAAACAGGATCTTTGAGACTCGATTCTTTCACGCAGATGAGGTCGAGACCTCTCTGGCAATGGCTCTGGGGATAGGAGGTAAGGCTACAGAATCTGGTGAGATTATAGAGAGACCTTACGATGAGAAATGGCATGATCTCGATACCACTAAAAGGCCTAGGGTTTATTTCTTCTATAGAGAGGGTAGAAGACTTGAGAAAGGTTCTTTTGGAAGACCTGATATAGCTTCGCGAGAGAAAGGTGAGATCCTCTTAAAAGAATTTCTAGATAGATTCATGGATTTTCTAGAGGATTTGGTTAGGGGGAGGATATAGGGATTCTTCAAGCTATATTCGGTTTGCATATGCATTCTCCTTCAATCATAAGCTCGGGATTCTCTCTCTCGAGGAGTTCTAGAAGCTCTCTACAGTTCTTTGCACACTCAATAGAAGGATCTTCGCTGGATTCTGTTGAAGTCATTATATAGAGATCTATTACAGGTCCTCTGATCTCATGACCCTTAGGATGAGATTTCACATATACATTACCTCTGTTCCTTACAAAGCTATTTATAATCCTTGCTAGACTTGATTCAGGTACTCCCACCAGTCTTATAGTGGTCTCTGCAAATCTTCTTCTTCCAAATCTCCTAAGATAAGGTTCTACATGATTCTCCCAGATACCCTCCATCTCGCTAGGAACGCCTGGGAGAGCTATTATTATAAGATTCTCTCTCTCAACGAGAATTCCTGGAGCTATCCCAACAGAATTTGGTAGAGGTCTAGCGCTTCTAGGCATGTAAGCCATTTTTATTCTCTCAGGAGTAAGATTCATACCCCTTCTCTCATACTTCTCCTTAATCTCTTTGAGAGCTTCTTCATTTAGAACATGTTCTTCTCCTAAATAACGTGATAAAGCCTCGGATGTTATATCATCATATGTAGGTCCGAGACCTCCTGTAGTTACTATCAGACTAGCTCCGAAGATCTTGATCGCTATATCAAAAGCCTTAGATATATCCTCGAAGGAATCTCCTATAGATATGTGTGCAACCACATCTAAGCCTAGGAGAGTGAGTCTTCTAGAGAGATACGAAGCATTAGAATTAACAATCCTACCCTGGATAATCTCATTACCTATTGATATTATAACAGCTTTCAATCCAGATCCACTACTCTACAAAGCTTAGATAGGGTATCTTATAAAGCGATGGCATCTTCTCAAGATCCAGGTCGAAGGTGTAGTGAACCTTCATAAACTGCTTTCTAAACTCAGAAACTTTAGCAGCCACAGCTTTAGGATCCTTCTTATCTATTATAACTTCTCTAAAGAATCTTGCAACTTCTTTGAAGTCATCCTCTTTCATGCCCAGCCTCGTCATCTCCTGAACTCCAGTTCTAATACCACTAGGATCTTTAACAGCTTCAGGAGGATCTTCTGGCAGTAGATTTCTATTGACTATTATATTAGCCTCCTCTAGAAGCTGAGCAATCTTAGCTCCTCCACCATGTCTTCTAACATTCAAAACAACCTGATGAGATCTTGTGAAGCCCAGATGCTCGCAGATCACCTCAAGACCTTCTGCGTGAAGCGCTTCTGCAAATGCCCTAGCATTTCTAACAACCTGATCAGCGTATTGCTCTCCGAAGTATATCATCTCAACAGCTGTGACGGCTATAGAGGGTAGTCTGTGAAGATGATGATTACTCACAAACCAGGGGAATATGGTTCTCGAGATCTCCTTGAATATCCTCTCATTGTTAGAAAGTATAACCCCTCCCTGAGGTCCTGGAAAGGTTTTATGAGTTGATGAAGTCACAACATCAGCACCGGCTTCGAAAGGATCTCTCCATCTCCTTCCAGCTATGAGACCTAGAACGTGGGCTGCATCATATACTACATCAGCTCCTACAGAGTGGGCTACTTCTGCAAGTTCTTTGAGAGGATGCGGGAAGAGATATAGTGAGCCTCCTAAAACTATGAACCTAGGCTTAACACTCTCAATAAGTTTAGAAGCTTTATCTACGTCAACATTCATATTCTCACGATCGAAAGGCATTTCAATATGTTCAATACCTAGAGCACCCAGTGTTCCAAACTTAGTATGACTTACATGTGCTCCAGCCTGAACCGGTGCTACCACAGCCTTTCCACCTGGTGGTGAGAGTACTCTGAATGTTGCTGCGTTAGCTATGGTACCGCTTACAGGTCTTAGATCCACGAATCTCACCTTGAAGAGTTTACTCATAAGATCCATAGCAAGCTCTTCAATATCATCTACATACGGCAGACCTTGGTAGTATCTCTTACGAGGTTTTCCTTCAGCATATCTATGCATCATGTCTGTGAAGTAAACAGCTTCTGCTAGAGGACTCATCACATTCTCGCTAGGAATCAAATTTAAGGTTTCTGTTGATCTCCACTTATTATGCCTTCCCGTAATCTCTACGATCCTACGTATCTCGCTAGGAATCCCGGAACTAGGTGTGAGCATCGGGAAACCCTGTAACATCTACCCTTATCAAAGTATTATAATTTATATACCTCGATGAGTGAAGAGATATAGTGTAGCTTATTGAGAAGATCAATTGTTATGAGAGATGGGTTTAGAGAATTAAGAGAAAGTCTAGCATGGATACTAGCTATATTTCTCCTGATCAACGTATTTGGAGGAGTGTATTATCTTAGAATAGACTTTGTAAGAGGATTAGGATTCTTGCTGGGAGTTCTTCTAGGTTTTATATTTCACGAGCTAGCTCATAGAAGTGTTGCGAGAAGACTTGCGTGCACATCTAGATTTACAATAGATCTTACCTCAGTATTATTCACATCATCCATAGCTCTGATCCAGAATATAATGCTCATGTTCACAGGAAGAGGACTGCCATTCATAATAGCTCTGCCAGGCTATGTGATGAGCTTCTGCGGATTCTTACCAAGATCTGGAGAAGGTCTGATAGCATTTGCAGGTCCTCTCACTAATATCATGATCTCTATTCTGAGTATGCTAATCGCTACACTAATCTCATCACCTAGAGAGCTGGTCTATATCTTAGAAGCAATATATAGAGTGAACGTGTTATTAGCATTATTCAATCTAATACCTATACCACCTCTAGACGGTTTCAAGATAGCTAGATGGAATCTGCTAATATGGTTTCTACTCATCATGATAGGACTTGCACTACTCATGCTATAAACCTCTAGATCCTTTGCAACAGCATTTCTATAAGTTTATAAACCATCTATTATGTAGTATTAGTAACGGGAGATAGCATAGGGAGGGCAGTTGTGAGGAGAGCCCCCGTGACCGGGGTTCGAATCCCCGCCCGGCTATACCCTTCTCATAACAACTAGAAGTATTTCCCTATCATTATTACTTCCATCAATAACTGAAAGACCGCTATCTCTGCATACTCTAACTACTTCATTAACTATGTTATAGTCTTTCAAGTCTATCACCAGCACCACCTTCTCTCCACCGCTCATATTCTGAGCTAGAGTTCTTATCTCATCTCTAAATCTACGAGGATCTAATCTAACGCTTTTTATATTCATTTCAGCTCCTTCTCTATATTATCATCTCTTCAATCTCCTTAAATACTTGTGATGCATCTTCATAACCACCTACTCCGTATATATATAGAACTCTGGCTCCCTTGATTATCTCTACAGATATGTTTCCTTTTCTAAGCGTGTATCTAAAGGGATCTTCTTCGATCGAGAATCCTCTCTCACGGATTTTCTCAAGATCTATTTTTCGGATCTCTTTCTCTACTCTAACCCTAAAGATGTTCTCACCACCACAAGCTTTAGATATCTTCTCAGGTTTTACAACTCCTAGAAGCTCTCTACCTCCTAGCCCGCACACGGGGCATTTAGGATTTCTAGTGGTGTTGAATATCTTCATATCAGGAGTTGCAAGATCTATGTAGTATATCTTGGATTCTATATCTTCTCCTAGAAGTATTCTCAGAGCTATCGAGGATGCTAATGAAGAGACTGCGAGAACTGTTACAACAGAAACCCCGAAAACATTACATAGATCTCTAATAGATGAAGTATCTCCAGAATATTGATAGATGCATCTCAGACAAGCTGTTCTACCGGGTATCACAGGCATTACAACGCCGTAGAAGCCCTCCACACCTGCATATATGTAGGGTTTGCCTAGCTCTACAGCTACTTCATTTGCTAGAAATCTTGTTCTCATATTATCAAGACCGTCTAGAATAAGGTCAACATCTCTAGCCAGGTTTAAAGCATTATCTGTGTCGAATAGATCGATTCTATAGTCAATCTCGGTATAAGGAGAGATTCTTTTGATCTCTCTAGCAACAGCATAAGCCTTAGGAGTTCTCTCTATATGATCATTATAGAAATATGAGAGAGTTCTAGGAATATTAGAGATCTCGATGATCTCAGGATCTACAATCCTTATAAAACCCACACCAAGTCTCGCCATACTCACGGCTATTGCAGAACCTAAAGCTCCTCCACCGATCACTAGAACCCTGCTGTTAAGAAGTTTTCTCTGACCTTTCAAACCAATTCTTCTTATAAGGATCTGTCTAGAGAACATATCAATATACTCTGGAGAGAGATCCTTTAAAGAGCTCATAATAATCCACTAATATTAGTAGTAGTTCTAATATATGGAAAACAATCTTCACAGATCTGAGATGTTCTCACATATAGAATCGAATGAGCTATCAGCCCATGGAAGGGTCTGGGTCGCTCCACCTCAATCATCTATCAGCGAAGTCTTTCTCTTCATCCCTAATATCTATATTCGACACAGGATAAAATTAAATTAGGAGATTAAATTAGATAAATCCAGGAGATCCGAGGATCTATGTGAGATCTGCGAGGTAGAGAAGGCTCTATACATCTGTAGAATATGTGGTAGGAGAGTTTGTAAGAATCACTATACAGAGGATCAAGGCATATGCTCGGTCTGTGCAGAATCTATGTGTAAGATCTGTAGGAGGAATCTAAGTATAGCTTCATGCCCTGCCTGCGGTAGAACCGTCTGCTATAAATGCTTAGTTGAAGAAGGATTTCTCAAGACATGCGCTATATGTAAGATCAGTGGCTTGAGCAGGAGATTTCTAGCAACATATCTCAGCAGTAGACTTAAAAGAAAATAAAACTTCTCCAGCGATCTTCTACTCTCACAACGCGATCTTGATCGAAGGATTTGAAAGAGAGTATATCCTTCATAGAGGTTTTAAACTATCCTAGCTCATATAGGGGAATCCTAGTAAAGTTTTTAATCGTAGAAATCCTGATACGATTTTCAGTGTCTTCGGAGTTTCGAGATCTGTGGAGCTGTAAGCCTTGGGCTGCTACGGGAGGGTATCCGCGGTGAGAGACTCCGAGAAGACCGTTGAGAAGTTGAAGAGTGTTCACAGGCTTTCATGCTTCTTATATCCAGCTCCTCAGAAACAGTCTGCTTATTATTTCCAAATGCATAAGCTTTGAGCAAGATATGATCTATTCTACGGTAACTGTTTTAGCAAGATTTCTAGGTTTGTCAGGATCGAAACCTCTTCTAACTGCGAGATGATATGCTGTAAGCTGG